>NZ_JBHWZP010000025.1:0-51797 GCF_042728395.1 Streptomyces sp. NPDC060205 | reverse complement strand
ACGGTCGCCCCGGCCGCGCGCAGGATGGTGATCGCGCGTTCCGCGATGTCGTCGGCGTGGTGGCTGTAGCCGAAGTACACCGTTCGCGGTACGCCGATCCGCGCGCCCCGCAGCCCGTCGGCGTCGAGGAACCGGGTGTAGTCGCGGTGGAAGCGGCCGCGGCTCGCCCTGGTCGCCGGATCACGGTCGTCGACCCCGACGAGGGCGCCGAGGAGGATCGCGGCGTCGCGGACCGTGCGGGCGATCGGGCCGACGCTGTCCTGGCTCGGTACGCCGGGGACGACACCTCCGCGGCCGACCAGTCCGACGGTCGGCTTCACGCCGACCACGCAGTTGGCCGAGGACGGGTCGATGATCGACCCGTTGGTCTCGGTGCCGATGGCGGCTACGCACAGGCCTGCCGCGGCGGCGACCGCGCTGCCGGAACTCGACTCGTTCGGTGACCGGTCCAGTTTGTAGGGGTTGCGGGTCTGTCCTCCGCGGGCGCTCCAGCCCGCGTGGTGGGTGAGTGACATGCCGCCCGCCCACTCGCTCAGGTTCGTCTTGCCGAGGAGGACGGCACCGGCGGCGCGCAGCCTGGCCGCGACGGTGGCGTCGGCCGTCGGACGCAGGCCCCGCAGGGCGAGTGATCCGGCCGTGGTGTGCATCCGGTCGGCGGTCTCCACCAGGTCCTTGAGCAGGACGGGCATACCGTGCAGCGGTTTGCGCGGGTCGCCCTCGGCGTCCAGGCGCCGGGCTTCCCGCAGCGCGTCGGGGTTCACCTCGATCACGGAGTGCAGGAGGGGATCGACGCGTTCGATGCGGTCCAGGTAGTGGCGGGTGAGCCGTTCGGCGTCGAGCCGTCCGTCAGCCATCCGTTGGCGCAGTTCGCCGATGCCCAGCTCATGCGGTGCCGTGGCCGACGCGGGGCGCGTACTGCCCGCGGTACGGGCCCGGGCGGGTGCCGTGCCGAGCAGGGGCGTGGTGGCCGCGGCCGTGCCGAAGGCGAGCACGGTGCGGCGTGGGGTGTCGGTCCGGTCCGTTCGGTGCGGCTCCTGGGACGTCATGCACCAGCACGCTAGAGGTGTGGCCGGCGTTTCTCGCTCCGGCTGTCCCCCGCTTCCATGGTGCGAGCAGCCCCCCGCGGAAGCGGGGGACAGCCGGAGCAGGTCCGAACGGTCTAGATCCCGCTCCCCGTCCTCCCACCGCGGTCCACCTTTCGTCGACTCGTGGCGCCGCCCTCCTCAACGAACGGTTGAGCCGATCACGCCCCGGGGCTCGACCGGATGTGTAAGGCGGAAATCGACCGGCTGATCGATGACACCTGTCAGAAGGGCTGAAATACTGAACCCCAGCGGTTTTCGGCCGCGTTTTCCAAAGCAGCGCGGATTTCACGCCGGTCTCTCCACGAAGCAGCACATCGCGCAGCACACAACGGGGGAACAGCTTGCGGATCAACATTCTGGGACCTGTGTCCATCAGCATGAACGGCAAGCATCACACCATACGTGCCAACAAAGTACGGGCATTTCTCGCCCTTCTCGCGCTGGAGGCCGGCCGGGCCGTGTCGAATGAGGACCTGGCGGAAGAACTGTGGTCCGGACAACTTGTGGGCAACACCCGGAACGCCTTGCAGGCGCATGCGACGCGGCTGCGCAAGGTGATCGTCGGATCCGCGCAGCAGCGCCAAGGTGCCACCGTCCTGCGGGCCGTGCACAACGGCTACCTCCTCGAAGTGCCGCCCGAGTGCGTCGACAGCAACAGGTTTCTCGACCTGGCGGCGCGCGGGGCCGCCGAGTTGCCGGTCCGTCCGGACCGCTCGCTGGAGCTCCTGCAGCAGGCTCTCGCACTCTGGCAGGGGTCCGCGCTGCTCGACGCCGGTGACGGACTGCGGGCCCGCGGCGCCGCCGCCCTTCTCGACGAGCGCCGGCTCACGGCCTGGGAGAACCTGGTCAGCGCCTATCTGGCCGTGGGGGACGACGCGGGCGCGATCGCGGAGCTTCGTCAGCTCGTCGCCCGGTACCCGCTGCGCGAGCGGTTCTGCGAACTGCTCATGCTGGCGCTGTACCGGACCGGTCGGCAGGGTGAGGCCCTCGATCTGTTCCAGTGGGCCAGGAGGCGGCTGGACGAGGAGCTGGGAGTCCGGCCGGGCGCCCCGCTCCAGCGCCGTCACACGGAGATCCTCGCCCAGGACCCGTCACTGACACTCCCCTCCGCGGCCATCCCGGGCCGGCGGGAGCCCGCCGCCGCCAGAAACTGACGGGCGCGGGACCGCACCCTCCTTGCGCCTTGTATTCACCTGCGGATTTCCTTGTTCTCCGGCTTTCCGCTTACACGGAATGCGTGCACCGTCGGCCGGGCCAACCAGCGGGAGTGTTCAGACATCATGCGGTTCGATGCGGCGGAACCCGTGGCGATCGTGGGTATATCCGCCCTTTACCCGGGCGTGCGGGGCCCCGACGAGTACTGGCAGTTGCTGAACGAGCAATTCCCCGTCCCCGCGACCTCCCGGGCCGTATCGGGCCTCGACGACGTAGAAGTGGACGTCGCGCGGTTCGGAATTCCACCGGCCCAGGCGCGTTCCATGGCCCGCATGCAGATCCTCATGCTTGAGGCCGCGCGGCAGTGTCTGGCGGACGCCGGGCATCCCGGGCGCGCTCTGCCCGTCGAGCGAACGGATGTCATCACCGGCACCTGCTTCGGCCTGGACCGCCAGCACGCCAACGCGCTGCGCGTCGAGGCGATCCGCCATGTCCGCGAGGTCGAACGCGCGGCGCTCTTCGCGGGCGCCGATGCCGACAGCGCGAGGCGGGCCGCCGAGGAACTGCGGCTCCTTCTGGCCGGGCGCCTGCACGGTTCCCCGCACGACCGGGTCGGGGAGATGGCGAGCACGATCCCGGCGCGCATCGCGACAGCCTTCACGTTCCACGGCAGGACGCTGGCCATGGAGTCCGCGGACGCGACCTCGTACGCGACTGTCGCACAGGCCGTGCTCAATCTCCGCGGCGGACTGTCCGACGCGGTGCTGGTCGTCGCCGGGCAGCGCCGGGAGAGCCCGCTGTTCGCCCGGGCCCTGGCCGCGAAGGGGCTCACCTCCGGCACGAGCCACCCGTTCGCGACGGCCGACTCGGGCTCGGGCTCCGGTTTCGTGCTCGGTGAAGGCGTCGGGGCGCTCCTGCTCAAGCGCCTGTCCACCGCCGTACGCGACGGTGACCGGATCTACGCCACGATCCTCGACTGCTCGCTGCGTCACGACCCCCGCCCGGGTCCGTTCTCCGCCTCACCATCCGTGGGGCTCCGCCACTCGACGGCCGTCGGCTCACTGCGCGCGGCGGCGGTACGCCCGGAGACCGTCCAGTACGTCGAATGTGTCGGTTCCGGTGTCCCCCACGAGGTCCGCGCGGAGCTGGCGGCGCTCGCCGCGCTCCACGAGGGCGCCGCCGCCGGGTCCGTGACCGTCGGAAGTGTGAAGGACCGGCTCGGGCACACCTTCGCCAATGCGGGGATCGCCGCTCTCAGCAAGGTCGCGCTCGCGTTGCACCACCGCAGGATCCCGCCCCAGCTGGAGCCGGCCGACGCGGCGGAGTTCGCGCGCTCCGGCACACCGCTCCGGCACTCCGACGCGGGCCGGCCGTGGCCCACGGGCAGGGAAGGCCACCCGCGTCGGGCGACCGTGCACGGCACCTCCCTCACCGGCACGCTCTGCCACCTCGTACTCGAAGAACACCAAGGCCCCGTACACGGCGAAGAACCGGACGGACTCCGGTACGAGCAAGAGGAACATGAGCGGGCGGGCTCGCACGGCCGGACGCCTGCCGTCGAGGCCGCGCGCCCGACCCCGCCGCGCCCGCCGCACCCCCTGACTCCGCTGACCCGGCTGCCCGGGGACGGCCCGACGGCCCGGTACGCCGTCGGAAACACGGCGTCGGACGCCGAGCCGATCGCGGTGGTCGGGCTGGCGGGGCGGTTCGCGGACTCACCCGACACGGAGAGCTTCTGGCAGGCCGTACGCTCCGGCGTCAGCCGGATCGGCCCGGTGCCGCAGACCGTCCTCGACCGGGACCTGTACTACGCCCCGGGCGCGCTGAGCCTGACCCACAGCTACACCGACCAGGGCGCTCACACGACGCTCCCGACCGCGCCCCCGCCCGGTCTGGGGATCTCTCCCGCGCGCCACGCCTCGATGGACGGCGCGCAGCGCCTGGCCCTGGATGTCGCCGCACAGCTCCTCGCAGGACGCGGCACGACCACGGTGGACGGCCGGGGACTGATCGCCGTCGGCAGCAATCTCGGCCTGTCCCGCGAACGCCGCTTGAACGCCGAGTCGTCGCTGCAGGAGCTGGAGGAGACGATCGGCCGCCTCGACGCCCTCGGCGGCCTGTCCCCGCTGCAGCGGAAGTCACTCCTCACGTCCCTGCGCGACCGCATGGGCCCGCCCGACGAGGGCGTACCGCCGGATCTGCTCGACGGCTGCCTGGCCGGCGGGATCGCCGCCCTCCTCGCCAACGAGTACGGGCTCGACGCGGTCCCCCTCGCCGTGGAGGCCGCGTGCGCCTCCTCCCTCGCGGCCATCGACGTGGCGGTCGGCGCGCTCCGCGCGGGGACCGCCGACTTCGCCATCGCCGGCGGTGTCGAACTGGCCTGCAACGCCCGGGACATGGTCCTGTGCTCCGCGCTCGGTCTGCTGTCGCACAGCAGGAACGCGCCGTTCGACGCGGGCGCCGACGGTTTCACGCCGGGCGACGGCTGTGGTCTGTTCCTGCTCAGACGCTACGGTGACGCGCTGCGCGACGGCGACGAGATTTTCGGTCTCGTCCGGGGCGTCGGAGCCTCCAACGACGCCAAGTCCCTGATCGCACCCGATGTCGCGGGACAGACACGCGCGATGGAACGGGCCTTCGCGCAGGTCGACTTCGCGCCCTTGGCGGTCGACTACCTGGAGGCGCACGGCACCGGCACCAAGGTGGGTGACCGGGTGGAGATCGCCGCGGTCGCGAAGGTCTACGGCGGCGCCGGGCGCGCCCGTCCGCTGGAGATCGGCTCGGCGAAGTCGTTCTACGGGCACACCTTCGCCGCCGCCGGGAGCGCCGGGCTGCTGCGCACGCTGCTGGCGATGCGGGCGCGGACCCTGCCGCCCCACACGAACCTGCGCACCCTCAATCCGGCGCTCGACCTGGCCGCCGTTCCCGCCGTGATCTCGACCGAGCCCTCTGTGTGGACCAGGCAGCCCGGGCAGCCGAGGCGCGCTGCCGTGAGTTCGTTCGGCACGGGCGGCATCAACTATCACGTACTCGTCGAGGAGCACGCAGAGCACATGGACGGATCACGATGAACTTCGAGTTCGACCCGGACGTCGAGGAGATGCGCACCACGACGGTGGCGTTCGCCCGACGCGAACTGGACGGCCGGCACGAGGAGTCCGGTGCGGCCTTCGACGCCGACGGGTTCCGCGGGCGCTGGCTCCTCGCGGGCAAGCAGGGTGTGGTCGGTGGCGTCGTCCCGGTCGAGTACGGCGGCAGCGGTCTGGACGCGGTCGCCGCGTCGGCGGTCATGGAAGCCCTCGGGTACGGATCCTGCGACACGGGCTTCGCCTTCTCCGTCGCGGCGCACCTGTTCGCGTCCCTGATGCCGATCGTGGAGTTCGGTACGGAGGAGCAGAAGCGGCGTCTGCTGCCGGCGCTCTGCTCGGGAGAGCGCATCGCGGCCCATGCCATCACCGAGCCCGAGGCGGGTTCGGACGCGCTGAACCTGCGTACGCGCGCCGAGTTCCGGGGCGACCACTATGTGCTGCACGGCAGCAAATGCTTCATCACGAACGCGCCGGTCGCCGATGTGTTCGTCGTGCAGGCGGCGACCGAACCGGGCCGTGGCTTCTTCGGCCTGACGGCGTTCGTCGTCGAGGCGGGCACACCAGGGCTCACGGTGGGGCCGCCCTACAGCAAGGTCGGTCTGCGGGGCTCCCCGACGGCCGACGTGCACTTCGACGGGTGTGTGGTGCCCTCGGCCGATGTGCTCGGGGCCCGGGGCGCGGGGGCGAGTGTGTTCTCCTCGTCCATGAAGTGGGAGCGCACCTGTCTCTTCGCCGCCTACCTGGGTGCGATGCAGCGGGTCCTGGAGTCGACGGTCGAGTACGCGGGAGACCGTGAGCAGTTCGGCGCCCCGATCGGCAGTTTCCAGGCGGTCAGCCATCGCCTCGTCGACATGACCGTGCGGCTGGAGTCCGCCCGGCTGCTGCTCTACAAGGCCGCGTGGGGGCTGGCGCGAGGGTCCGAGGACGAGGTGGGCCCCGCGTTGGCGAAGCTGGCCGTCAGCGAGGCCGCCGTGCAGCTGGGTCTCGACGCGATCCAGGTGCGCGGTGCGCTGGGCGTCCTCGAAGGGGAGGCCGAGACGCTGTTGCGTGACGCGCTCCCCGCACGGATCTTCTCCGGCACCAACGAGATCCAGAAGAACAACATCGCCCGGGCGCTGGGCCTGAACGGCAGCCGTCGCCGGGCCGGACGCCGCTGATGCACCCCTTGGCCGGGCTGATTCACGCAGTCAAGAAGCTCAACCACCAACTGGCCATGCTGATCCGCCGGTTGCTCCGGCAACCACTCGTCGGCCCGGTCGGCTCGGCCGGTCCGGAACGGAGTACACCATGACGATCATCGTCCACCGGATCCGTCTGCTCGACGGTGTGGCACCGGACCGCTTCGAGACATGGGTGCGAGACGTCGACTACGCCACGTGCCCCGAGCTGCCCAGTGTCCTGTCGTTCAGCGTCCAGCGGGTGGTCCGGGGCGGGGGCGGCACGGAGGACGGAGAGGCAGCGCAGGACACGCCCCCCGCCTACGTCGAAATCATCGAGGTATCGAGCCTCGCGGACTTCGACCACGACATGCAGAGTCCGCCCTTTAGAAAGCTGGTCTCCGACTTCGACCGGATGGCCGAGGTCGTGTCCGAGACGGTGGGCGACCGTATCGGAGACGGCTATCGCGTGTGAATAGCGGAGGGGCCGTCGGCGTCGAAAGGCCTTTTGCTTTGCAGTCGTCAGCTCCGCCCCGAGTCCTTTGAATTCTGTTCAATGGCCGCCATGAGTCCGGTCTCGTAGGCGACGGCCACGGCCTGGGCACGACTTCCGACACCCAGTTTCCTCAGCAAATGGTGAACGTGGGAGCGAACAGTCGCCGTGGAGACCGATAATTTCTCCGCTATCTCCGCATTGGACTTTCCCTGTGTGAGCAGCGCGATCACCTCGGTCTCCCGCGGCGTCAGCGAGGGCACGACGCTCGCGGCGAGCGCGGAGGCATGGCGCTGCGGCAGGTGGTCGAGGCTCCTGCGGGCCGCCTCGGGGATGACCATGGCACTGCCCGCGCTGACCGTCCGCAGGACATGGATCAGCTCGTCGGCGGAGGTGTCGGGGGCGAGGACGGCACGGACACCGAGCCGCAGGATCTCGATCGAGCGGCTGGCGCTCTCCGCCTTCGTGATGTGGACGACCTTGGTCAGTGCCGCGAGAGCGGTCAGCTCCCGCTTGTCCTCGATGGTCAGGGCGGGGGCCACCACCACGGTGACGTCCGGTGCCGAGTCGGCGGCGGCGGCTTCCGAATCCGTCCCGGTCGCGTACCCGATGACAGCGATGTCGGGCTGCTGGTCGAGAAGGGCCCGCATTCCCGCGCCCACGATCGATCCCTCACAGCAGAGCAGCACCCGGATGTCGCGGGCGGCACCACCGCCCGGGGCGGTGTGATGCGCCGGGGAGGCCGGCCAATCGTCCCGCACGGCTCGGTGTCCCGACCTCCGCCGGTGGACGCTCATCGCTCGGCGATCAGGTAGGTCGTCCACGCGAAACGATGAGTGGCATTGAGGCCCGTTCGCCGAGAGCAGTGCAAGGTTCGTTCCTCCCCCGAGATTGACGCGACCCTGCGTGTTCCAGGAGACCCTCGCTGCTTATCGGTCTCGCAACATCGAGGCCGCATGGCATATGCAGGGTAACACAGGAGACACACGATCACGGCTCTCCGAGGACCTCATGGAGTTTTACCACCGAGTAACCTCGTGCCTTATCTGTCCGGTATTTGGTGGCTGGTTCTGACAACCCACAGGAGAATTTCATGAAACCTTTGGACGCCGTGTCGGATCGTGGTCAGATCGTGCGTACGGCACGGGCTCCTATCCGGCGCGGTGATCGCGGGAAATCCGTGAGAGGGTGCCCCAATCTGCTCACGAAGAAGGTCCGGCCGGGCAGTCCCAGCTGGTCCTGCAGCTCCTTTCGTACGTCGTCGTGCTGCAGGACGACGCTGACGGGGTGCAGCGCGAGCCCCGCCTCCGTGGCCCGCAGCCAGTACTCGGCCAGGCGGGCTCCGCCGCGGACGGTGGCCTCGACACCGGGGGACGCGTCAGTGAGACCCATGGCGACGACGACCGGCGACGGCCCTACGACGCGGGCGAGTTGGCGGGCGAGCACGCGGTGGTAGCCGGCGTGGCGGAGCGCCCTCATCGTGGTGGGAGCCAGCGCCAGGCGCAGGGCGTGGCGCCTGGGGGTCGACAGCGGCCCGAACAGCTGACTGAGGGGGAAGCCGTCGCCCAGCGCATGGGCCTCGGCCTCGTCCCGGCGCACGAACGAGTACGTCTCGCGCCAGGCCTGTCGATGGCTGAAGTCGCGTCCCCCGTGGCGGGCCACGAGGCCGGCGAAGGCGGCGCGGTCGCTGTCGGCCACGAGATGCCGGACGGTGACGTCCGCGCCCTTGGCGACGCCGGCCGACGGGGCGGACAGGCCGTCCAGGACGGCTGGTTCGACCGCGTCGGGCCGGTAGGGCGCGCGGTTGGTCCGCCGGGCCAGGGCGGTGCGGCGGAGTTCGGCGAGTCCGCCGTCCGCCTCGCCCGTGCGACGCAGCCGGACCGCGCACAGGGGTGACCATGACACCGGCCAGGTGTCACCGAGAGGGCGACCGGCGTCGTAACCCCCGCCCGCCCGGGCATCAGCCACGCCTGTCCGTCCCTCGGCCCTGCCCGCCCGTCCGCCGGTGAGCGGTTCGACGAAGTGGATACGGTCCGTCGACCAGCCCTGGAGGGTCAGGGAGCGCAACAGGACCTGGAGGTACGCCCCACAGCTGACCAGCATCTCGACGGCGTGCGCGGGCAGGGAGGTGAGTTCGCGCTCCCGGTCGAGGGCCAGGATCACGTACTCGTCCGTGGCACCACCCCCGGTGCCACTCCCGACGAAGATGCCAGTTGGCGCTTCGGGCCCGTCGGCCGGAGCCTCGTCGACGAGCCGTTCCACCGCGCGGCGCGCGTCACGGCCGGTGGGCCAGGCGACACCCCAGGGCTGACAGTTGTGCGACGACGGGCTGAGCGCGGCGATGCCGGCCGCTTCGCGCAGGGCGTGTTCGAAGGATGCCCGGCGGTCCGCGGAGGGCGGCCGGGGTGTCGAGGCGGGTGAGCTGGTCACGGTGTCCGTTCTCCTCAGTGCCACACGGGTCCTTTCAGCGCCACACGAGTCCCATTACTGCCTTATGGGTCTCCTCGCTGCTGCACGGATCTCCCTCATTGCCACACGAGTGCCAGGGCGTAGCCGTCCACTTCCCGGGCCCAGCTGTCGAAGCGGGAGCCGTCGGCGGCCGGTGCGTGACGGCGCAGTTCCGGTCCGGCCCGCCAGGCGAACCGGCCGTCTGGCCACCACTGGGTGAGCCGCACCTCGCGGCTGTCCACCCGCATGCCGAGCCCGAAGTGCTTGAGCACCGCCTCCTTGCAGGCCCATCGCAGGGGCAGCGGCATCGCGCCCACTCCCCCGAGGCGGGGGTCCGCCGCGATCTCCGGGGGATGCGTGAGCAGTTCCGCGAGCGGTGGTGGCACCTGGCGGCTGCGCTCGACGTCGATCCCGACGGCGCGCGGCCCGCAGACGGCGACGGCGAAGTCCACCGAGTGGGACAGACCCACCTCCACGCGGGCGTCGACGACGGGTTTCCCGGCGCGGAGCCCGTCCGCGACGGCACCGACCGTGATGTCGCGAGGGCGCAAGGAGGTGCCGGCGTGCCGCCACTGATAGGCGCTCACGCTGTGCTTGATGGCCAGACGCCCGGCCAGCCACTCCAAGCGCCTTTTGCGCAGGCGCAGTTGGGCCGCCTGCCGGTTCTCGTCGTCGCTGAGGTGCCGGGCGCCGATCGTCGCACGGTCCGTCTCGTCGCGTGCGCGCAGCCAGGCGATCGACACCACGGCGAGGGTCAGCGGGCCGCGGGCGTGAGTGACGTACAGGGGGCGCGCGGGGTCGAGGGCCATGCTGTCGTCGAGGCTGCGGGCCGCGAGGCGGTCCGGCGAGGTGGTCGTCATCGCCGGGTCTTCAGCGCTCCACGCGCGGGGGCAGCAGGAACGGGTAGGTGCGGCGTCTGATCCTGTGGTGCCAGAAGCGGTCGGCCTGCCGCAGCCGCTGGATGAGTTCCCACATCCGGGCGTCGTCGCGGTAGTACGCGGCCACCTCCTCCACGGTGACCGGCCTGTGCAGCCGGGCGTTGGCCTGTTCCAGGAACCCGGGTACGAGATCGTGGAGCCGTTCCTTGTACAGGTTGCCGAGGAAGTCCAGCAGGACACCACGGGGCTCGTAGAACTTGTCGAAGATCGACTTGGTCATCGAGACGCGGACGGCGTCGCGCAGGAACCAGGGCAGCGAGCTGAAGAAGAGCCGGACGTCCAGCCGTTCGCGGTTGCGGGCGTCCCGCATGAGGGGCGTCGTCACATCGATGTACACCAGCTCACCGCCGACATCGATCCAGTTGTTGGCCTGCGCGTCCAGTCCGAGGGTGGGCTCCACGGCGCGCTCGACCCGGTCGAGGAACCGGGAGAAGAAGTCCTTGATCCAGATGTCGTCCTCGGTGTGCAGCAGTCTGGAGCACAGCCGGTGCGAGGGCAGTTCGCGCTGCACGCAGTAGGCCGTGATCCGCCCCGACGGCAGCTGTGTGTGCCACAGCTCGGTGTCGGCGACGCCGAGGCCGTTGTCCCCGAGCCTTCCCAGGTACTCGCGCAGGCCCTCCTCGTACCGTTCGAAGCGTCCGCGGTCGGGGAACACCGGCAGTCGTTTGCACGCGAAGGGGCCGTCACCGCTCTCCAGCCGCAGCACCAGGCTGACTTCGCCGTACCCGAGGACATCGAGGGCGCTGTCGTCCATGGTCCTGAGCGCGGCTTGAACCCGGTCTTCCAGCTGGGCGAGTTCGACGTGCGGAACGGTGAAGGACATGGCGTGACCCTTAACTCTGGTTGTCCGTCCTGGCCCGCGAGGTGGCCGCGGCGGACGGGGACGGTGTGCGCCGGTGCCGCACGAGGAGGTAGATGGCCGCGGCGAAGAACGCGGCGTCGAGCACGAGGATCTGCGGCACGCTGCTGACGAGGATGACGACCAGGCAGACCAGCATGAGCAGCTGGCCGTAGAGCGCGGAGACGACCAGGTGGCGGTCGAGGATCAGGACGATCCCGCTGACGGCCATCGCCGCCGCGACGAACACGGTGACGCCGGTGGGGTGTGCGGCGAGCCAGTCGGTGAACGGGCCGAGGACGGCGACGCCGTCGTTGCCGTCCGCGGCGCCGTCGAGGCGCTCTTCGACCGACTCGATCTCCGGGAAGAACTTGCCGATGCCGGCGATGACGTAGAGGACGCCCACCGTGCGCTGGAGGATCAGGTCTCGTTTGGTCACCCGATGGAGTCTTCCGGTGTCGTGGCCTGGCGGCCGGGGCTTTTTCGGACGAGAGCCACCGACGGTGCGATCCGGTGCTCGTGGGTACGCCGGTTCAGGCGGCCGTGATCACCAGGACCGCGTTCTGTCCGCCGAAGCCGAACGAATTGCTCACCGCGACCTCCACCTTCCGTTCCCGGGCCGATCCGGCGACGATGTCCAACTCGACCTCGGGGTCCTGCCGTTCGAGGTTGGCGGTCGGCGGGACGGTGCCGTTCTCGACGGTCAGCACGGTCAGCGCGGCCTCGATCGCGCCGGCCGCGCCCAGGGTGTGGCCGGTCACCCCCTTGGTGGAGGTGACGGCGGGGCCTTCGCCGAGGAGCCCTCTCAGCACCTTGGCCTCCACGGCGTCGTTGAGCGGTGTGGAGGTGCCGTGGGCGTTGACGTGGTCGACCTCCCCGGGCGTGACACCCGCTCCCGACAGGGCCGTGCGCAGCGCCTGCAGCACCCCGGTGCCCTCGGGGTCGGGGGCGGTCATGTGGTACGCGTCGGCGGAGGCCCCGTACCCGGCGATCCTCGCCCGGACCGTGGCCCGGCGCGCGCGTGCGTCCGCCTCGCGTTCGAGGACGAGCATGCCGCTGCCCTCGCCGATGACGAACCCGTCGCGGTCCGCGTCGAAGGGACGGGACGCGGCGGACGGCGCGTCGAGCCTCCTGGACAGCGCGCCCATCTGCGCGAAACCCGTCACCATCAGGGGGCTGACCCCGGCTTCGGCGCCGCCCGTGACGACCACGTCGCAGCTTCCGTCACGCAGGAGTTGCATGGCCGTGCCGATCGCCGTGGCACCTGAGGCACAGGCCGTCGCCGTGACCAGGTTCGGCCCCTTGGCGTGCAGGTCCATCGCCAGGTGTCCGGCGGCCATGTTGGGCACGAGCATCGGGATCAGCAGGGCGGACACCGCTTCCGGCCCCTTCTCTAGCATCCGCCGGTGCTGGGTCTCCCAGGTCGCCACTCCTCCGAGGCCGCATCCGACGACGACCCCGACGCGGACGCCGTCCCAGGTCCCGGGGTCGAGGCCGGCGTCGGCGACCGCCTCGCGTGCCGCGGTGATGCACAGCTGGCTGAAGCGGTCGTGCGCGAGGGAGCTGCGTCGGCCCACGTGTTCGCGGGCGGAGAAGCCGGGCACGGTGCACGAGATGTCCACGGGGAGACCGGCCAGCGAGGGGTTCGTGGCCGCCGGGGACCGGCCCGCGCACACACCTTTCCAGGTGTCGTCGGCGCCGATGCCGGCCGCGGTCACCAGGCCGACCCCCGTCACGGCGAGGGGCGGCGAGGGCGAACTGAAGGTGGTCATGCCCGTTCCAGCCTGCCGTACATCATGCTCATGCGTCCCTCACGCTCATACGTCCCTCACACTCATGCGTTCCTCTCGCCGACGCGATGCACCCTGCCTTCCGGCGCTCGCAGGACACCGCCACGCCGCTTCGCCGTCGAGTGTGGGCGGCCGGGCTGACCGACCGCTGACCGATGGCTGACCGCGCGCTGACGGACCGTCCCCCTGCGGCGCGGTGGCGCTGTGTCAGTCATCGGTCAGTGCCTCGTCAGCGATCGGTCAGCCCTCCGGACCAGACTCGGCCCGGACACCACCCCGGACACCCCGGAACACATGACCCCTGCACCACATGACAGTCACCGCCACGTGACAGTTCCCACCGCATGACTGTCCGCACCGCATGACCGTCCGCACCGCATGGATCTCCGGAGCACATGGCCGTCCGGAAGACGAGGAGCACTCCCGTGGTTGCACGTCTTCGCGACCGACCGGCACCGCGCTGCGTCACCGGTGACCGCCCCGGCCGGCCGGGCCAGGACGGTGTCCGTTGAGCCGGGCCGCCGTGCTGACGGGAGTCGGCAGCTGCCTGCCGCCCAGGGCCGTCCCGAACGACGAACTGGCCGCCGGGCTGGACAGTTCCGGGGAATGGATCCGCTCGCGCACGGGCATCGAGCAGCGGTACTTCGCTGAGCGGGGCACGGCGACCTCCGACCTGGCCGTCGGGGCGGGCGAGAGAGCCCTGAAGAGCGCGGGCGTCTCCGGTGTGGACACGGTGCTCGTCGCGACGACCACCCCGGACCGCCCCTGTCCGGCGACCGCCCCCGTGGTGGCCGCCCGGCTCGGGATGAGGGGAACGGCCGCCTACGACGTGTCCGCCGTCTGCACCGGGTTCGTGTACGGGCTGGCGACCGCGGCGGGACTCATCTCCGCGGGTGTCGCGGACCGTGTGCTGGTGATCGGCGCGGAGACGTTCTCCACGCTGCTCGATCCCGAGGACCGGTCCACGGCTGTGATCTTCGGGGACGGCGCCGGAGCCGTCGTACTGCGCTCGGGAGATCCGGCGGAGCCCGGCGCGCTCGGCCCGTTCGACCTGGGCAGCGACGGGGACGGCGAGGACCTGATCACCGTGCCCGCGGGCGGCTCACGCCAGCGCCTGTCCGGGCTGGCACCGGCGGCAGGCGAACGGTACTTCGCCATGTCGGGCAAGGAGGTCTTCCGGCACGCGGTGCTGCGCATGACCGCATCGGCCCGCACGGTCCTCGCCCGGGCGGGCTGGCGGGCGCGGGACGTCGACCATCTGGTCAGCCATCAGGCGAATCTCCGGATCACCAACCATGTCGCCGACGACCTGGGGATTCCCCGGAGTCGCTGCGTCAGCAACATCGCCGAGGTCGGCAACACCGCGGCGGCCTCCATCCCGCTCGCCCTCGACCAGGCGCACACCGAAGGTGCGCTGCGGCCGGGCGGGCGGATGCTGCTCACCGCGTTCGGCGGCGGGCTCACCTGGGGGTCCGCGGTGCTGACCTGGCCGGACCTGGACCCGGCGCGCGCGTGAGCACCAGTACCAGTACCAGTACCAGGGCCAACAGGAGCGCGAGTACGAGCACGAGCGAAGGAGCACACGGCATGAGCGTGATGTACGGCAGGCTGGTCGATCTGCTGGTCGACCGTTTCGAGGTGGACCGTGCGGAGATCGGCCCTGACACCACGTTCGAGGACCTCGACATGGACTCGCTGTTCCTCGTCGAGCTGCTTCTCGTCATCCAGTCCGACTTCGGTGTGCAGGTCGGTGACGACGCCGCTTCTCCCGGCGACACGATCACGCAGGTCGCCGACCTGATCGAGCGCCTCGCGTCCGCCGAGGTCCCCACCGGGCCGTGACCAGGCCGCAAGGAGCCGGCAGCCAGGCCGGAGTCCGCCGGAAAACGAGCCGAGGACGACCATGACCACCCAGCAGTCCATCATCAACTACATCGCCGGTGTGTGGCTCGACGGTGACGCCGAGGGCCTCGACGCGCAGGTCCCCCTCGCCGAGCTCAACATCATCGACTCGGCCGGGATCTTCGACCTCGTGCACTACATGCAGGACGACTTCCGTGTCACCGTCCCGCTGCGGGAGATCTCCCCGGCGAACTTCCGGACGGTCGACGCGATGGCAGCACTGGTCGAGCGGCTGCGGCGAGAGGGGGAGACCGTCCGATGACGAACATCACCGGGGACAGGCCGGACAGTCACGACGGGCGGGCCGGGCAGCACGGGCAGGACGGCGGCGGCGTCCGGCGTCAGGTCGTCGACATCATCGCCTCACGGACGCTGTACGACGAGTCCTACCTCCTGCCCGACAGCCACTTCGAGGCGGAACTCGGTATCGACTCGGTCATCTTCGAATCGATCCTGGCCTCGGTGAAGGAGCAGTTCGCGCTGGTGGCGCCGCTGCCGTCCGGCCTCGTGACGGTCGGCGACCTCGTCCGCGCGGTCGAGCAGGCCTGTCAGACTCCCCCTGCGGTCGTCCTGCGACCGGCGGACACCGCACCGGGCGGCTCACTCCTGGAGACGGTCGTCACCACCACCATGCGGCACACCCAGTACCAGCGCGATCAGCTGGCGCCGGGCGCCGACTTCGAGAGCGAGCTGGGCATCGACTCGGTGGTCCTGGCCTCGATCGTGGCCGACGCCGCACGTGAGCTGGGCCTCCCCTCCGGCCTGGCGGGCACCGTCACCGCGACGTCCCTGGACGAGCTGGTGGAGGCCCTGCGTCCGTACCACGAGGACGGGCAGCGGGTGGAGCAGGCGCTCACCGGCCTCGGTCGGGGTGCGGAGCGGATCCCGGACGAGCGCGCGGCGGCCCAACGCGCCACGGACGACCTGAACACGGGCGACCTGGACACGGCCGACCTGGACGCGGCCTGGGACGGCCGCTCGATGAAGGACTTCGTGGAGGAACGCGACGGCGACCTGTTCGCAAAGACCCGCAGCTTCGGCAGGTATCTGCGGCGGCGCGAGGCCGAGCGGCTCTACTGGTACGGCATGCCCCTGCACTCCCGCTCCTCGAACCGGGCCGTCGTCTTCGACGAACTGGAGGGGCGCGAACGCGAGTTCCTGATGTTCGCGTCCAACAACTACCTGGGCCTGGCCAACCATCCCCAGGTGATCGAGGCGGTCTGCGACGCCACCCGCCGGTACGGGGCCACCCACACCGGCTCCCGGTTCATCGGCGGGACGAACATGCTCCACAAGGAACTGGAGCGGCGCCTCGCGGCCTTCAAGCAGCGGCCGGCCTGCATCGTCTATCCCGGTGGCTACGCGGCGAACATCGGCGCGATCTCCGCACTGGTCAAGAGCTACGACACCGTCGTCGTCGACAAGCTCAACCATATGAGCATCGTCGACGGCGCCCGGCTCTCCGGCGCCACCCGCCGGATCTACCAGCACAACGACATGGCGGACCTGGAGCGCATTCTGAAGCGCTGCGACGAGGGGCCCGGCGGCACACTCGTCGTGGCCGACGGTGTGTTCAGCATGCACGGCGACATCTGCGACCTGCCCGAGATCGTCCGCCTCGCCAAGGAGCACGGCGCCCGGGTCATGATCGACGACGCCCACTCCACGGGAGTGCTCGGCAGGCGCGGCTCGGGAACGGCCGAGCACTTCGGGCTAAAGGGTGAGGTGGACCTGGAACTCGGCACGATGAGCAAGACCCTCGCGGGCATGGGCGGTTTCGTCGTCGGCGACGAGGAGGTCGTCGAGTACCTCCGCTTCTACTCGAACTCATACGTCTTCGCCGCGAACATCCCCGCCGGTGTCGCCGCCGGGCTGATCGCGTCCATCGACGTCATCGAGTCGGAGCCCGAACGCATCACGAAGCTGTGGCACAACATCCGCGTTCTGCAGAGCCAGTTGGCGGACGCCGGCTTCGATCTGGAGAACACCAGCAGCGCGATCCTTCCCCTGGTCGTCGGTGACGAGCGCAAGGCCATGGAGATGGGCCGCGCGGTCCGCGCGAGAGGGCTGTACTGCCAGACCGTGGTGTTCCCGGGTGTGCCGCTCGGTGACGCGCGGCTGCGGGTCAGCGTCACCTCGGAGCACACCCCCGAGGACCTGGAGACCGCAGCGGGCATCTTCGTCGAGGCCGGCCGCGAGGTCGGTGTCCTGCCGTCGGCGGGGTGAGGCGACGATGACGGAAACAGCACTGCCGCGGATGCCGCACGGCCGCGATTCCTCACCGCCCGGCTCCGGCGCACCGGCGAACGCCTCCGGAGTCTCAGCGGATGGCTCCGACGACACCTCGCTGATCAGGCTGCCGCGGTCGCTGTCCCGGGAGCAGGCGGCCCGGCCCGCGTTCGTCGGCAAGCAGACAGTCACGTACGGGCAGTTGGGGGCGGGCGTCGCCGCCGTCGCGTCCGGTCTGCTCGGACTCGGCGCGACGCTCGGCGACCGGGTGGCGATCTGGATGGACAAGACACCGCGTTACGCCGAGGCGATCCTCGCGGCCCTGCGCGCCGGTTGTGCCTATGTCCCCCTCGACGGCGGCCAGCCGGCCGCACGCGTGGAACACATCCTCACGGACTGCGAGCCCTTCGTCCTCTTCACCGACCACCGGCACCTGGGACTGCTCGCGAATCGTGAACTGCCCACCTCCGTACGGGCGGTCGTGGTGACCGACGACACCACCGGTCAGGTATCGAACGGGACCGCGGTGAGCGCGACGGCACCTGTCCGGCCGTGGGCCGACTTCGCCGCGCCGGCAGGGGAGAGGGCGGCTCCCGTCGAGATCGCGCCCACGCCGGATCGCGACGACCTCGCCGCGATCCTCTACACCTCCGGTTCGACGGGCACGCCGAAGGGGGTGCGGATCTCCTACCGGAACCTGGCGAACTTCATCCGCTGGGCCCGTACGGAACTGGCCGTGGGACCGGACGACGTCTTCGCCAACCACGCCTCCTTCAACTTCGACCTGTCGACCTTCGACCTCTTCACCGCGCTGTCGGTGGGCGCAGGGGTCTGGATCGTCGCCGACGACCAGACACGTGACGTCACGGCACTGGCCGGGGGGATACGCGAGTACGGCGTCACGGTGTGGTACTCCGTGCCCTCCGTGCTGAACCTCCTGACCCGCTCGGGAGCGCTCACCCCGGACACGGTACGCACCCTGCGGTACGTCCTCTTCGCCGGCGAGGTGTACCCGATCGGGCAGTTGCGTTCCCTGGCGACCCGGTTGCCCGAGGAGACGGCGCTCTACAACCTGTACGGGCCGACCGAGACCAACGTCTGCACGTACCACCGGGTCCGTGCGCAGGACCTCGCCCGGGACGAGCCCGTACCGATCGGCACCCCGGTGCCCGGCGGCCGTGTGTCCGTCGTGGACGAGGACGGACGCACGCTGCACGGGCCCGCAGCCTTCGGCGAGTTGATCGTGGAGGGTGACTGTGTCACGCCCGGCTACTGGCGAAGGGCGTCGGACCCGGCCGACCCAGGAGACGTGGCCGCCGGACACCGGAAGGGCCGCCACGCCACCGGCGACCTGGTGAGCCACGAGGGAGACGGCCTCGTCTACCGCGGGCGCCGTGACCGGATGGTCAAACTCCACGGCTACCGCGTGGAGTTGGGCGAGATCGAGGCAGCGGTGCTCAAGCACCCGGCCGTCGCGTCCGCCGCCGTCGTGGTCGACACACAGGGCGCGGAGCCGCGGATCGCCCTCTACTACACCCTCGGCCCGGGCGCCCGGCGGCCGAACCTCATCGAGATCAAGCGGCACTGCGCGCAGCACCTGCCGCGCTACATGCTGCCCCAGCTGGCCGACTGTCTCGATGAACTGCCCCACAACGCCAACGGCAAGACCGACTACCACCGCCTGGGCAGCGGGACGGCCGGTCCTGTCCGGCACTCGCAGGCCGTGCCCGGCAACTGACGGAGACGCTCATGAACCAGGATCCCGACAAGACCCCCTGGCAACCCTGGCAGGGGAAAGAGCCGAAGACCGTCGCCGGGCTGCTGCGCCGCCATCTCGAACACCGTCCGGACGCGCTCGCCTACCGCTTCCTCACCGGAACCGACACGGTCCGCGCCGACGCACTGAGCGCGACAGAAACAGGCGAGGCGGGACAGGGCGAGTCGTGGAACTACCGTGAGCTCGACCTCCGGACCCGGGCCGTGGCCGCACTCCTCCAGCGCGAAGGCCTCGCCGGCAGACCCGTCCTGCTGCTGCATCCCCCGGGGCTCGACTACATCGCCGGCTTCCTCGGCTGTCTGTACGCGGGAGCCATCGCCGTACCGGCCTACCCGCCGGACACCCGGCGCTTCGGCCAGACCATGCCCCGGCTCGCGGCCATCGCCCGGGACTCCGGTGCCACCCACGCCCTCACGACCGGAGCCCTGTCGCGGTTCGCGGCCACGAAACGACGTGAGATGGACTCGCTCGGGCTCGGCGGTCTGCGCTGGCTGGCGCTGTCCGAGCTGGACACCGCCGGAGCCGACGACTGGTACGAGCCTTCCGTCGAGAGCGATGCGACGGCCTTCCTCCAGTACACGTCCGGCTCGACCTCGTCCCCCAAGGGCGTCATGGTCAGCAACGGCAACCTGCTGCACAACCTGCGTTCGATCCATCGCAGGCTGGAGCACGACGCCGGATCGGGCATGGTGTCCTGGCTGCCCCCGTACCACGACATGGGACTCATCGGCGGCATCCTGACCCCCCTGTACGGCGGGTTTCCGGCCCACCTCATGTCCGCGATGTCGTTCGTACGGCAGCCGCTGCTGTGGCTGGAGACGCTGTCGCGGACCGGGGCGTCGACCAGCGTGGCCCCCAACTTCGGCTTCGAGCACTGCGTGCGCCGGATCACGGACGAGCAGCGGGACGGCCTGGATCTGAGCCACTGGAGGCTGGCGCTGAACGGCGCCGAGCCGGTCCGCGCGGACACGCTCGACCTGTTCGCCGAACGGTTCGCGCCCTGCGGCTTCGAACGCCGTGCCCTGCTGCCCTGCTACGGGCTCGCAGAGGCGACGCTGATGGTGACGGGGGTCGGCGCGCACGAGGCGCCGCCGGTCGGCGCGTTCTCGTCCGCCGCGCTGGGCGCGGGGGCCGCCGAGCCCGCGCGGGGCGAGCGGGCGGTCCGGCTGGTCGGATGCGGCCCCGCCGTCGACGGCGTGGACGTGGCGATCGTCGACCCCGGCACGCGAGGGCGGATCACGGCCGAGGGCCGCGTCGGTGAGATCTGGCTCGCGGGCGGGAGCGTGGCCCACGGGTACTGGGGCCGCCCCGAGACCAGCGAGGCCACCTTCCGGGCCCGTATCGAGGGCGAGGGGCCGGCCCCCTTTCTGCGCACCGGCGATCTCGGCTTCCTCAAGGGCGGCCACCTCCACGTGGTCGGCCGTATCAAGGACGTCGTCATCGTGCAGGGCCGCAACCACTACCCGCAGGACGTCGAACTGACCGTGGAGCGGGCCGACGAGGCGGTCCGGGCAGGGTCGGGCGCCGCCTTCTCCATCGAGCTCGACGGCGCCGAGGAACTCGTCGTGGTGCACGAGGTCGAGAGCAGGCGCCCCGACGGGGCGCCCGCGCTCCTGGCGAAGCTGCGCACGGCGATCGCCGAGGAGCACGACGTGGCACCCCACGCCGTCGTCCTCCTCAAGAGGTCGACGGTCCACAGGACGACCAGCGGAAAGATCCAACGCCAGGCGTGCAAGCGGGACTTCCTCGGACTGGGGTTCACCGTGGTGGCGGCCAGCGTCACGAGGGACCTGCTGACACCCCTTGCCACCGGTGCCCTGACCGGCCTGTCCAGCGGCGCGCGCAGGCAGCGGGTGGTCGACGCGGTCACCGAGGTCCTGACGGGTGTCCCGGCGACACCCGACGCGCCGGACGTCACCGGGTGGACGTTCCTCGAACTCGACCTGGACTACCCGGCGCTCCTGGCCGCCGTACACGCTCTGGAGGAGCGGCTCGGCACCAGGATCCCCGTGGGCGCGCTGCTGGTACGTCCGAGGGTCGACACCCTGATCGGCCTGTTCCTCGGTGAGGAACCACGGGAGGAGCCCGGAGAGGAATCCCCAGGGAAACCGGGTGCCGAGGCCGGTCAGCGGCCGCTCTCCGGGGACCGGGCGGCCGATCCGTGGGACGCGGACACCGTCGAGGCCTGGCTGGTCGAGGAGGTGGCGACGCGCCTCGGCCTGTCCGCCGCCTCGGTCGACGTCACCACTCCCCTGGCCTCGTTGGGCCTGGACTCCAAGCAGGCCGTGGCGATCCTCGCGGAACTCGGCGCGCGGACGGGGCGCGCGACGAGCACGGGCACCGCCTTCGAGCATCCGACCATCCGGGCCGTCGCGGCCCACGTCGGTGCCGCCGGGCACTCGACGGGCACGGCGGTCACGACGGCACCGCCACCTGAGTCGAAGCCGTGGCGGCGACCTTCACCGCCGCGGGACTCCGGGCACGAGCCCATCGCCGTCATCGGCATGGGGTGCCGTTTCCCGGGAGCCCCGGACCCGGACAGCTACTGGCGGCTCCTGGTGGACGGGCGCGACGCGATCACGGCGGTGCCGGGCGGCCGTTGGGCCACCGAGCAGGTGGCGGCGCCCGCGTTCGGCGGCTTCGTCGATCGCGTGGACGAGTTCGACGCGCGCTTCTTCGGTCTGTCGGCCAGGGAAGCGGCACGGATGGACCCCCAGCAGCGGCTGCTCCTGGAGACGGCCTGGCAGACCGTGGAGGACGCGGGCCTCGACCCGACCGGCCTCGCGGGCAGCGCGACCGGCGTCTTCGTCGGCATCAGCAGCCATGACTACTCCGCGCTGCAGATGAGCCGGCTGGAGACGATCGACGTCCACGCGGCGACCGGCAACGCGCACTCCATCGCCGCGAACCGGCTCTCGTACACGCTGGATCTGCGCGGGCCGAGTCTCGCCGTGGACACCGCGTGCTCTTCGTCGCTGCTGGCGGTGCACCTCGCCTGCGAGAGCATGCGGCGCGGCGAATGCGACACGGCCCTGGCCGGTGGAGTCAACCTGCTGCTCTCGCCGGGCCTCTCGGTGGCGTTCGCCCAGGGCAGCATGCTCTCCCCCGACGGACGGTGCCGTACGTTCGACGACGCGGCGAACGGCTACGTACGCGGCGAGGGCGTCGGTCTCGTCCTCCTCAAGCCGCTCTCCGCGGCGCTCGCGGACGGCGACCCGGTCCACGCCGTGATCCGGGGGTCGGCCATCGCCCACGGCGGCAGGAGCAACGGCCTGACCGCGCCGAGGGGTTCGGCCCAGCGGTCCGTGATCGACCGGGCCCTGGCGCAGGCGGGTCTGAGCGGTCCGGACATCGACTATGTCGAGGCGCACGGCACCGGCACCTCGCTCGGCGACCCCGTCGAATGGGAGGGCCTGGCAGCCGCCTACGGCCGGGGCAGGCCCAAGGACAGCCCGTGCCTGGTGGGATCGGTCAAGACCAACATCGGTCACCTGGAGTCGGCCGCGGGCATCGCCGGGCTCATCAAGGCCGCCCTCGTCGTCCGACACCGTCAGGTTCCGCCGACACTCCATCTGCGGACCCCGAACCGCCGTCTCGCATGGGACGACGCCGGGCTCGACGTGCCGACGCGGCTCACCGGCCTGCCGGACACCGGCAGCGTACGGGCAGGTGTCAGTTCATTCGGGTTCGGCGGGGCGAACGCGCACGTGGTGCTCGAATCGGCTCCCGATCCCGACCCGATCGACGCGGTGGCTCCGAAGCGGCCGACCCACGCCCTGTGCCTGTCGGCGCACACGCCGACGGCGCTCACCGCGCTGGCCCAGCGCTGGCGTACGCACCTGGCCGCCCATCCCGACGCGGAACTCGCGGACCTGTGCCACACGGCCAACACCGGCCGGGCCCGGCTCGCCTTCCGGGCGGTCGTCACCGGGGGTTCCCAGGAGGCGTTCGACACCGCGCTCGACGCCCTGGCCCGCGGCGGGCCGTCCACCGCCGTGGTGCGCGGCCGGCCCCGGCCGGGCCCCGCGCCGAAGGTCGCGTTCCTCTTCAGCGGCCAGGGCACGCAGTACACGGGCATGGGCAAGGGCCTGTACGACACCCACGGCGGGTTCGCCCGCACCCTGGACCGCGCCGACCGTGTCCTGCGACCGCACCTCGGCGTCCCGCTCACGGAACTGCTGTTCGGGGAGGGGAGCGCCGACCTGCTGGCGAGCACCCGGTACTGCCAGGCCGCGCTGGTGGCGCTGGAGGTCGCCCTCGCCGAGTTGTGGATCTCGCTGGGTGTGCGGCCCACCGCCCTGCTCGGGCACAGCATCGGGGCGTACGGTGCCGCCTGTGTCGCCGGGGTGATGTTCCTGGAGGACGCCCTGACCCTGGCCGTGGTGCGAGGCAGGCACATGGCAGAGCAGCCCGGCGACGGCGCGATGATCGCCTGCGCCGGGGACGCGGAGGCGATCCGCGCCGAGGCCGCCGCCGAAGACTCCGTCGCGGTCGCCGCCGTCAACGCCCCCGGGCATCTCGTCCTGTCCGGGCCCCGTACGGAGATCGACCGGGTACGAGCGCGGCTGGAGAGCCGGTCTGTCGTCGTCAGGCCGCTCACGGTGTCGCACGCCTTCCACTCCCCGCTGATGGCCGGTGCGGCCGGGCCGCTGCGCGCCGCGGCGGACGGTGTCGCGTTCCGGCCGCCGGAGATCCCCTGGGTCTTCGACGCCACGGGCGAACCGGTCACCGGGCCGGTCGGGGCCGACGACTGGGCACGGCACATGCTGGGTCCGGTGCGTTTCGCCGACGGCTTCGCGACCCTGCGCCGCCTCGGCTGCGACGCCTTCGTGGAGATCGGCCCGCATCCGACCCTGCTCACCATGGCACGCACCATGACGACCCCGGACGACGAGGGGACGGTGCTGTGGCTGCCCTCCCTGCGCCGCGCACGCGGCGGCCCGGCGGGCGACGGTGACTGGCAGACGCTTCTCCAGTCGCTCGGCCGGCTGCACTGCGCGGGCGGACCGGTGGACTGGGCCGCGCTGGACGAGGGTGCGCGCAGGCCGCGGATCCCGGTGCCGCACGCGGTGCTCGAAGGGCAGCGGTACTGGTTCTCGGCGCAGTCGTCGACGGCGGGCGCTGTCGCGCAGGACGGCAGCACGGATCTTGATCCGGCTCCGCGGTCCGCCCCGGCGCCGCAGTCCGCCCCGGCCGCCACAGTCACCGCGCCCCCGGTCACCACCGCTCCTCCGGCTCCCATCACCCCGGCTCCCCCGGCCACCGCCGACGGCGACATCCGCAGCGAGGTGGTCGACCACGTGGCGCGGGCCTGCGCATTCCCGCCCGAGCAGATCCCCCTGGACGCACGCCTGGGCGCGGACCTCGGTTTCGACTCGCTGATGCGCACCGAACTCGAACGCGCCCTCGCCCGCCGGTACCCCGAACAACTGGACACGTACCGGGAATCGGTACCCGAGGACCCGACCGTCGGTCAGCTGGTGGCCCTGCTGGGCACCGGTGACCGGACGCCACCGGTCACCGGGAGCCCCGCTCCCCCGCCTGCCGTCGCAGGCCCCCCGGTGAAGCAGGAGCGCGCGTTCGAGGAGTGGGCCGAGTACGCGGAACTGCAGGGCCGCCTCCGCCAGACCACGACCAGCGGCTCGAATCCGTACGGCCGGATCCACGAGGGCCACAACTCCGGCCGTGTCTCCATGGACGGCCGCGCCGTCATCAACTTCTCCTCCTTCAACTACCTCGCTCTGTCGCACCACCCGCGGGTACGCAGGGCCGCGCAGGAGGCCATCGACCGGTACGGCACCTCCAGTTCGGCCACGCCCCTGCTGTTCGGCGAGACGCCGCTGCACCACGAACTCGACGCGGAGATCGCCTCGTTCCTCGGCACGGAGGCCGCGATCGTCTTCGCCGGCGGGCACGCGACGAACGTGGCGACCATCGGGCACCTCTTCGGGCCCGAGGACCTGGTGCTGCACGACGAGTGGATCCACGACAGCGCGCTGCGCGGCTGCATGCTCTCGGGTGCGCGCCGCCGGCCCTTCCCGCACAACGACTGGCGCGCGCTGGACTCGATCCTGGGCACACTGCGCTCGCAGCACCGGCGGGCCCTGGTCCTCATCGAGGGCGCGTACAGCCAGGACGGCGACCTCCCCGATCTGCGCAGGTTCATCGACGTGAAGAAGCGCCACGGCGCGATGCTGATGATCGACGAGGCGCACTCGATCGGTGTCCTCGGGCGTACGGGCCGGGGCATCGGCGAGTACTTCGGCGTCGACCGCCGTGACGTCGACCTGTGGATGGGCACGCTCAGCAAGGCGCTCGGCAGCCTCGGCGGGTACATCGCGGCCCGCGAACCGATCGTCGAATACCTCCGGTTCACCGCGCCGCTGCACATCTTCAGCACCGGTATCTCACCGGCGAACACGGCCGCCGCCCTGGCGGCGATCCGGGTCGTCAGGGACGAGCCGCAGCGCGTGGCCCGGGTGCGGCACCTCGCCGAGCACTTCCGCGACTCGGCCCGCGCCCGCGGCCTCGACATCGGGGTGTCCCGCGCCTCGGCGGTGATCCCGGTCGTCATCGGCGACTGGGAGAAGACCATGGCACTCTCCAACGCCCTGCTGGAGCGGGGCGTGAACGTGATGCCGATCGGCTATCCGGCCGTCGCACGCGACGAGTGCCGACTGCGCTTCTTCGTCAACGCGGACCACACCGAAGAAGACCTGGAACACTCCCTCGACCTCCTGGGACGAGCCATGGCGGAACACACCCACGCGACCCACTCCCCTTCCCACGGCCCCGAGAAGCAGCCGACCGCGACTTCACACCCGACCGCTCACGCCCCTCGCCCTGTACCTGTCCCCGGCCCGTCAGGCGGCTCCGTCGCGGACGTCCTGGTCACCGGCGCGAGCGGGTTCATCGGCGGACATCTGACACGTCGGCTCACCGAACACGGCCACCACGTACGGGTGTTGGTGCGCGAGGGCAGCGACCGTTCCGCCTTCGCGGACCTGGACGTCGAGGTGGCGACCGGCGACCTGAGCGACCCGCAGAGCCTGCGCCGCGCCGCCTCGGGTGTCCGGCACGTCTACAACTGTGCGGGCCTGTCGGCCGACTGGGGCCCGTGGGAGGAGTTCAGGCGGATCAACGTCGACGGCAGCCGCACCCTCGTCGAGGCCGCCCACCACGCCGGGACCGTGGAGCGCCTGCTCCACCTCAGCACCACCGACGTGTACGGCTATCCGGTCACCCCCTGCGACGAGAGCGCGGAGCCCAGGGACATCGGGCTGCCCTACAACCGCAGCAAGGTGCTGGGAGAGCGTGCCGTGCGGCAGGCCGCCGAGCGGACCGGGCTGCCGGTCACCGTCGTACGGCCGGTGTCGGTCTACGGGCCGCGCAGCAAGGACTTCGTCATCGAGATCGCTACGCTGCTGCTGAGCCGGCAGATGGTCTACGTCCGCGGCGGCGCCGTACCGGCGGGGCTCGTCTACGTGGGCAATCTCGTCGACGGAATGATCGCGGCCTGCGCGTCGGACACGGCGGTCGGCAAGGCGTACAACATGCGGGATCCCGACCCGACGACCTGGCGGGAGTACGTGGAGGCGCTGGCGCGCGGTCTGGGTGTGAAGCCTCCCGCGTTCAGTCTGCCGACTCCGGTGGCGCGGGGCGTGGCCACGGTGTCCGAGCGGGTCTACGGCGCCCTGGGAATCAGGTCCCGGCCCGTGCTCACCCGTCATGCCGTCCATCTCTTCGACCGCGATCAGTCCTACGCCATCGACCGGGCGCGCGACGACTTCGGGTTCAAGAGCGAGGTGGGCTTCGAGGAGGGCATCGAGCTGACGCTGGCCTGGCTGGACTCGCCGGAAGGCCGCGCGCTCGTCAGCCGCTGACCCCGACCGGGAGGATCCACGTGCACACGATCGAGCGGCCGGCGGCGAAGGGCCCTGGGGCTTTGCGACCGGCGACTGCCGCCTGGTTCCCGGGCTTCGGCCCGAGCGCGACCACAGCCACGGGTGCCGCGGCACGCCCCGCCCCCCTGCGTCTCGTCTGCCTCCCGTACGCGGGCGGCACGCCGTCCGTCTACCGCAACTGGGCGGCGCACCTCGGCGACGACGTGCAGGTCGTCCCCGTGCTCCTGCCCGGCCGGGGACTGCGCGTGCGGGAGGCGCCGTACACCGACATGGGTGCGCTGGTCACGGATCTCACGGACGCGCTGGTCGAGCACGAACTCGCCGATGGATACGCCCTGTTCGGGCACAGCATGGGAGCGCTGCTCGCCTACGAGGTGGCGCGTGAGCTGCGGGACCGCGGGCTGCCCGAGCCGGCGCACCTGTTCGTGTCGGGCAGCAAGGCACCGCACCTGTACGGCGACCGCAGCGACCACACGCTCTCCGACGCGGATCTGCGGCAGCTGGTGCGCGACCTCGGCGGCCTGGGCGCCGACGACACCATCGGCGGCTCGTACCTGGAACGGCGGCTGCCGGTGCTGCGCGCCGACCTCACCGTCTGCGAGACCTACCGGTGGGCCCCGCGCAGCCCGCTGAGCTGCCCGATGACCGCGTTCTCCGCCACCCGTGACCCCATCGCGCCGGCGCGCGAGATGGAGACATGGCGCGTCCACACCCGGGGCTCGCTCCTGCGCCACCACGTGGAGGGCGACCACTTCTTCCTCAACGGCGCGTCCAGGCCGTACCTCCTGCGCGAGATCCGTGCCGAACTCGCCCGCCACCTCGCCCGCCGCCTCGACCGACCACTGTGAAGAGGGAACCCTCATGGATCTACTGAGCCTGGCCAGGACCGTCAAGGACCGGGTGGAGGCACCGATCACGGACGCGCTGGCCGTGGCGAAGGTCGTCACGGACCCGCGGACCCCGCTGCTGCTGGCGCTCTCCACGGTGGTGGTGACGCCCCTGTACCGGGCGGCCTTCCTGGCGTCCGCCTCGGGCTCGGGTGTGCTCCAGTGCCTGGCCGTGCGGCCCTGTGATCTGGACAGCCTGGTCGAGTACCTGGAGGTGCCGCAGGACCGGGAGCGGCTGCGCGCGTGGCTCGACACCGGTGTCCGCCTCGGTGAACTCGACGTACGCGAAGGGTGCTACCGCCTCCGCGGCACGCCGGCCAAGCTCCTGGCCCGGGCGGGGAACGACGCGGTGGCCGCCGCCCTGGAAGAGATCATGCGCTTCCATGTGCCGGCGCTGCTGGACGCGCCCCGGATGCTCCAGGAGGGCCGTCGTTTCTCCCTCAGCGACCAGGACGGCACGGTCATCGCCCGTTCCTCCCTGGCCCTGCAGGGCATGGTGCGGGAGGCGATCGACCGGCACCTGGAGCGCGCGGCCCCGGTCCGGCTGCTGGAGATCGGCTGCGGTTCGGGGGCGTACGTCCGGCACGCCGCACGGCTCAATCCCCGCCTGACCGCCCTCGCGGTCGACCTGCAGCCGGAGGTCGCTGCGCGGGCCGCCGCCCACATGGCCGAGTGGGGGCTGACCGACCGGGTGGAGACCCGCCAGGGTGATCTGCGCACCCTCGAACTCCAGCCCCAGTTCGATCTCGTCACCCTGCACAACAACATCTACTACTTCCCCGAGGCCGAGCGCGTCGAGGTGCTGGAGCGGGCCCGCTCCTTCCTGGCGCCCGGCGGCCGGCTGCTCCTGACCTCCTCGTGCCAGGGCGGCGGCAACGCCGGGCTCGACGTGCTCAACCTGTGGTTCGCGTACGCCGACTTCGGTGGCCCGCTGCCCCGGGAGGACGAGCTGGTGGCCCAGTTGGAGAGGGCGGGCTTCACGGACGTCCGGGCCGCGGGGGTCGTCCCCACTCAGCCGTTCCGCGTGTTCACCGCGACCAACGGCGCCGCCGGCGTCAGTGCCGGCCGCGGCACCCACAGCATCCACGTTCAGGCCTGACGGGCCAGGAGACCTCATCATGGACACACGCACGGCAAGCACTCCGGCCCCCGCCTCCTCCCCCACCCCCTCTCCCGCCTCACTTGTGGTCGTACTCGGTCGCACGACGGGCATCGGCGGCGAGACACTGGGCGGCAAGGCCGCACGGCTCGGCGAGATGATCGAGGCAGGCCTCCCCGTCCCGCCCGCGTTCTGCCTCACCACCGGGCTGTTCGACCTGTTCCTGCGGGAGACGGGCCTCGGCGCGGAGATCCGGGCCGCCGAGGCGCGCGGCACGGACCCCGGGGTCATCCGTGAGCTGATCACGGCCAGGGACATACCCGAACCGCTCACCCGTGCCGTCGTGGCCGCCTACGAGGACCTGGGCAGGCCCCGGGTCGCGGTCCGTTCGTCGGCGTGCCGGGAGGACTCGGCCGCCCAGTCCTTCGCGGGCCAGCACGACACCGTCCTCGATGTGTCGGGCGACGCGGACCTGCTCGACGCGGTCAAGGTCTGCTGGGCCTCCCTGTGGTCGGACCGTGCGGCCGCCTACCGCGACGGGACGGGTCCCGCGGGCTCCATCGCCGTGGTGGTGCAGGAGATGGTCCAGGCGGATGTCAGCGGGGTGCTGTTCACCGTCGATCCGGTCGGCGCGCGGCCCAACCGCCTTGTCGTGGAGGCCTGTTGCGGTCTCGGCGAGGGGCTGGTCTCCGGCCGGGTGTCCAGTGACTTCTTCGTCGTCGACGACCGCACGCTGGAGGTGATCGAGGAGCATGTGCGGTACAAGGTGACCAAGTGCGCGCCCCTCGCCCCCGGCCGGATCGGCATGACGAAGGTCGACGCCGCCGACCGCGACGCGCCCTGTCTGACCCGGGAGCAGCTGGGTGTGCTCGCCGGGCTCGCGGTCGAGGTCCGCGCGCACTACGGCACCGAGCAGGACATCGAGTGGGCCATGCGCGACGGAGAACTCCACCTCCTCCAGGCCAGGCCCGTCACCACGCGTCCGCAGGACAGGGCCACGGCGGACGGGGAGCGCAGCCCGTACCTCAAGCGGCAGAGCGACCCCGTGCAGCAGGGCACGCTCTGGTCGCGGATGGACATCGGCGAGATCTTCGTCGGCCTGATGTCACCGCTCGGCCTGAGCTTCGCGCAGTACTACCAGCGCCATGTGCACGGGGACTGCGCCGCCGCGCTCGGGGTGCGGGACACCGGTGACGTGGGTCTGCAGATGGGCTTCTTCCAGGGGCATGTGTACTTGAACATCTCCTACACCGCCTATCTGCTCGGCCAGTGTCTGCCCACCCGCGATCAGCGCCACTTCACCAAGCGCTTCGTCAGCGAGGAGGTCGACCTCGCCGCGTACAGGAACCCCTTCGGGACGTTTCCCGGGGGTGTGGAGGATCTGCTCTCGACGGTGCACTGGGTGCAGGCCACGGCCACCGAGATGCTGAGCATGAAGCAGCGCGCGAAGGACATGGCCGGCTCGCGGCTCTACGAGTTCGACCGGGCCCGGCAGCTGGACCTGACGCGGATGAGCCGCCGGGAACTCGACGCCGAACTGACCCGCTACCTCGGCTACTTCCACGACGCGCACGTCGGCTACATGCCGTACTACATCAACGCGTTCGGGTTCTACGGGATCCTCACCGAGCTGTGCGCGAGCTGGCTCGGCGCCGACGGCGACGGCGACAATCTGCAGAACCGCATCAAGACCGACATGTCGAGCCTGCGGACCGTCGCGTCGGCGCAGGAGATCTGGGGTGTCGCCCAGGCGGCGAAGGCCAGGCCGCGCGTGCTGAGGATCATCGACGAGGCTCCCCTCGACGAGATCGAGGAGCGGCTGCGCGCCGACGACGAGGGCCGGGCGTTCTGGGACGCGCAGGTGGAGCCGTTCCTGCGCGCCAACGGCACCCGTGGGCGCCAGGAGATGGAGCTGACCCATCCGCGCTGGATCGACGACCCGTCGTACATCTTCCAGATGATCCGCCGGTATGCCGCCGACGGGATCTCGGTGGACGACCTCATGGGACGCAGCCGCGCCCGCGCGGAGGGCGACGGGCGGGCGGTCCTGGAGAAGCTGCCACCGCACAAGCGCAAGGTCCTGGAGACCGTCATCTCCCTGTACAGCCTGTGCAGTGAACTCCGCGAGACCACCCGTATGTCGATGATCACCTCGATCTGGCTGGTCAGGAACGTGGTGTACGAGGTGGGCAGGCGGCTCGTCGCGGAGGGGGTCCTGCACTCGCTGGACGAGGTCGCCTTCCTCAACTTCGAGGACGTACGGGCCTATCTGGCCGGTGCCGCCACGGAACGTGAGGCGTTCTCCCGGGCCGAGCTGGACGAACGGCGGCGTCTGCACGAGTACCACAACCGGCTGCCCGAGCCGCCGCTCACCTTCGTGGGCGAGCACGACATCACCCAGGCGGTACGGCCCACGGCCGACGGGACCCGGCTCGAAGGGCTGGGCTCCAGCCCGGGGCGGATCATGGGCCGGGCGCGGATCGTGGAGGACCTGGTCTGGCAGGCGGACGAGTTCCAGCCCGGCGAGGTCCTGGTCACCCGCTACACCGACGCGTCCTGGACCCCGCTCTTCGCCATCGCCGGCGCGGTGGTCACCGACATCGGTTCGATGCTCTCCCACAGCTCGATCGTGTCGCGGGAGTTCAACGTGCCCTCCGTGGTCAACACCAAGCACGCCACGCAGCGCATCAACACGGGCGACCTGATCGTCGTCGACGGCGACACGGGTGTCGTGGAGGTCGTCGAAGGCTGAGCCTCCCCCCGTGCGTCAGCGAACAGTGCCGCTCCCGTGGAGCGGTCACCCCCAGGAAGGCAGCGAGATGATCCCCAATCAGTGGTACCCGATCCTGCAGACCGGTGACATCGAACGCGACAAGCCCACCGGCGTACGGCGCATGGGCGAGGAGCTCGTACTCTGGCGCGACCTCGGCGGCACCCTCGTCTGCCAGAGCGCGCGCTGCCCGCACAAGGGCGCCAACATCGCCGAGGGCCGGCTCAAGGGCAACACGGTGGAGTGCCCGTACCACGGCTTCCGTTACGACGCCCAAGGCACCTGCAAGGTCGTCCCCGCGCTCGGCGCGAACGCCCGGATCCCCCAGTCGCTCCAGCTGAAGACCTACCCGGTGCGCGAGCAGCACGGGCTGGTGTGGCTGTGGTGGGGCGAGGCACGCGAGCAGCTTCCGGAGATCGAGCTGCCCCGCGAACTCGTGGGCAACCCGCGCCCGTACGAGACGATCTCCTGGACCCGGCCGGTTCACTACACGCGGTACATCGAGAGCCTTCTTGAGTTCTACCACGTGACCTTCGTGCACCGGGATCACTGGACGAACAACATCGACTACACGTTCATGTACGGCACCGCGCGCAATCTGTGGATGGACGGGCGGGAGCGCTACCTCGCCGCGAACAAGATCGTCAACCATGAGGTCGAGGTCGACGGCACCACGATCCGTTCCACCTTCGACCAGTGCGAGGAGGCGAACCCCGCCAACAGCTCGCACTTCAACCTCATCTACCAGGCGCCGGGACTGACTCACGTCAAGACCGGTCTGCTGGAGATCACGACCTGGCTCACACCGGTCGACGACGAGAACACGCTCGCGATCATGCGGCTGTACGAGTACCCGCAGCTGCGGACCATGGTGCCCATCAAGCCACTCAGGCCCTGGGTGTTGCGCGCCTCGCTCCTGATGGAGAAGCTCGTCCAGGACCCGCAGGACGTGGGCATCATGCTCCGGCAGGAGCCCAAGGTCAGTGAGCGCGGCGTGAACAAGTTCATCGCCGTGGACGAGATGAACGCCAAGTTCCTTCAACTGCGGGACAGGCTCAAGGCCGAGGCGCAGGCGGGGGCGGGGACGGAAGCCGGGGCCGAGGCGAAGGCAGCACCTACGAACACCCCGGAGACCCCTGTGGCACAGACCGCACAGACACCTCCCGCGACCAACGGCAACGGCAACGGCAACGGTGCGAAGAGCGCGCACGGCACCCGCCGCAAGCGGACCGGGCCGGCGGACCGTGAGGACGGCCTGACGAAGGCCCGTTCCTGATGTATGGCAGGTACGACGCCTCGACGGGACCCAAGATCCTGGTGACCGCGTGCAACGCGCTGGCCGTGGCGGTCGCCGGGTGGTTCCTGTCCGGTGGCACCGACCGGGTGGACGCCGAACCGCTGCGCCGGGGCGTGCTGTTCGCCCTTTCGGCGGTCTACCTGCTGCGCTTCGTCGCCACGACCTTCGTCATGCTGAAGAGGAGCATGGAGTGGTCCGAGGCCGCGACCGTGGGCGTCTGGGTCGTCGTCATCCACGGCACGATGGCGTACCTGGGCGGCACCAACTCCGCTTCCGTGGGTGTGGTCACCTGGCTCGGGGTGGTGCTGTACGTCGTGGGTTCGTACCTCAACACGGGCTCGGAGTACCAGCGCAAGCTGTGGAAGCGGGCGCCGGAGCACAAGGGCAAGCTCTACACCGAAGGCCTCTTCAAGTACTCCATGCACATCAACTACTTCGGTGACGTGGTGCTGTTCACCGGATTCGCCCTGGTGACGGGCAGCCTGTGGGCCCTGGTCATCCCGGCGATCATGGCGTGCATGTTCTCGTTCATGAACATCCCCATGCTCGACAAGTACCTCGCCGAGCGGTACGGGGCGGCCTTCGACGAGTACGCGAAGAAGACGGCCAAGCTGGTCCCCTTCGTCTACTGACCCGGCCGTCGACCGGCAGCACATCGAACGGCACACCGCACGACGCAGGAGGAGGAGCGCATGGCCGAGACGGCCGACGAACGGTCCGGGACCGCGCAGGAGCGGGTGGGCCCGGCCGAGCTGTTCACGCAAGTGCTCGCCCAGGGTCTGCTGGCTCTCGCGCGGGGCCGCGACCTCGTCGACCGGTGTCTGACGGAGGATCAGAGCGTCGACGACTTCGGCTTCGACCCCGAACTCACCGACGACCTGATCCTCGCCCCCTTCCGGCCCCTGTACGAGAAGTACTTCCGGGTGACGGTGGAGGGCCTGGAGAACGTGCCGGGCGCGGGCGGTGCCCTGGTGGTGGCCAACCACTCGGGCACGCTCCCGCTGGATGCGCTGATGCTGCAGGTGGCCCTGCGCGACCGTCATCCCGCCCACCGGGCGCTGCGCCTGCTGGCCGCGGACCTGGTGTTCGACCTGCCCGTGCTGCGTACGCTGGCCCGCCGGGCCGGGCACACCCCGGCCCGTATGGACAACGCGCTGCGGCTGCTGGAGCGCGGCGAACTGGTCGGCGTGATGCCGGAGGGCTACAAGGGCCTCGGCAAGCCCTTCGGCGAGCGGTACCGGCTACGGCGCTTCGGGCGGGGCGGCTTCGCGTCCGCCGCCCTGCGCACGGGGACACCGATCGTGCCGTGCGCCGTCGTGGGCGCCGAGGAGATCTATCCGATGGTCGCCGACGCCCGCCCCGTGGCCAAACTCCTTCGGCTGCCGTACTTCCCGGTCACCCCCACGTTCCCCCTGCTCGGACCGCTCGGCGCGATCCCCCTGCCGACGAAGTGGACGATCCGTTTCGGTACGCCCCTGCCGACCAATTCGTACGCGCGGGACTCGCTGGACGATCCGATGTTCGTCCACAAGATGTCCGACGAGGTCCGGGACACCGTCCAGGACATGCTCACCGAGATGGTCGGCGAGCGCCGGTCGCTGTTCGGGTAGGTCTCGTACAGCTGCGTTCGGCCGCGTTCACGTGGGCCGTGAGCGGAAAGTGCGGCGATAGGTGTCCGGCGGGACGCCGAGCGTGTGGTTGAAGTGGCGGCGCAGCGTCGTGGCGGTGCCCATACCGGTGGCCTCCGCGATGGCCTCCACACCGGTGTCGGTGGTCTCCAGCAACTCCTGGGCGCGGCGGATGCGTTGGGACAGCAGCCACTGGAGCGGGGTGGTGCCGGTCGCCGCCCTGAAGTGCCGGCCGAGGTGGCGCGCACTCATGCCCGCCCGGCGGGCCAGGTCGTCCACGGTCAGCGGCTGGTCGAGGCGTTCGATCACCCAGGGCAGCAGGGCGGCGAGCGGGTGATCGTCCCGGGCGGGTACGGGCGTGGCGACGAACTGCGCCTGGCCGCCGGCCCGGTGGGGCGGTACGACCAGGCGGCGGGCCACGGCGTTGGCGACGGCCGAGCCGTGGTCGCGGCGGACGAGATGGAGGCACAGGTCCATCGCGGCGGCCTTGCCCGCGGAGGTGAGCACGCTGCCGTTGTCGACGTAGAGCACGTCCGGGTCGACCTGTACGCGGGGGTGGCGGGCGGCGAGTACGTCGGTGTGCGCCCAGTGCGTGGTGGCGCGTTTGCCGTCCAGCAGTCCGGCGGCGGCGAGCACGAAGGCGCCGGTGCACAGGGAGGCCACCCGTGCGCCCGCCTCGTGGGCCGCGCGCACCGCGTCGACGAGTTCGCCGGGCGGGTCCTCGTCGACGTCGGCCCAGGCCGGGACGAGGACCGTGTCGGCGTGCGGCAGCCGGTCGAGCCCGTGGTCGGGCTCCAGCCGGAACCGGCCGACCCGTACGGCGGCGGACCCGCAGACCTCGACGTCGTACCAGGGGACGTCCACGCCCGCCGGGGCGCTGCCGAACACCTCGCAGGCCACGGCCAGTTCGAAGTGCAGCATTCCCTCGGTGGCGACCACCGCGACAGAACCCATGTCCGTAATTGTACGCAGCATGTCGTTCCGGACACTCACGTTCAGGTCCCGGCACTCGACAGGATGATCACAACGGATCCGAACAACGGATCCGATCAGGGGATCCTGACGGACCTTCGAGTACGGGGAGCAGCCATGAGCACGAGTCCGGGGCACACGGTGGCGGTGTACGGCGCGTACGGGCACACCGGACGGTTCGTGGTGGCGGAGCTGCTGGCGCGCGGGTTCGTGCCGGTGCTCTCCGGCCGCGACGAGGGCAAGCTGCGGGCGCTGGCGGCGACCCGTCCAGGCCTCGGCGTCCGGCCCGCCCCGGTCGGCGATCCGGCCGCGCTCGACCGCGCACTGGCCGGTGCGGCGGCGGTGATCAACTGCGCGGGCCCCTTCACCACCACGGCAGCCCCCGTGATCGAGGCGGCCCTGCGCGCCGGGATCCCGTACGTCGACGTGGCGGCCGAGATCGAGGCGAACGCCGACACGCTCGCGCACTTCGCGGACCGTGCCCGCGCCGCCGAAACCGTGGTCGTGCCCGCGATGGCCTTCTACGGCGGGCTCGGCGATCTGCTGGTGACCGCGGCGATGGGTGACTGGACCGCGGCCGACGAGGCGCACATCGCCTACGGGCTGAGCGGCTGGCACCCCACCGCCGGGACGCGGATCGCGGGCGCGGCCGTCCACGCGCGGCGAGGCGGACAGCGCGTCCGCTTCCGGAAGGGGCGCCTTGAGTACCACCGGGACGACCTGCCCACCCTCGACTGGCACTTTCCCGCCCCGCTGGGCACGCGGGCCGTCATCGGGGAGTTCACGATGGCCGACGTCGTCACCGTCCCCAGTCACCTGTCCATCCCCGAGGTGCGCACCTACATGACCACGGAGGCGGCCGGTGACCTGGCTACCCCGGACACTCCGGCGCCCACCGCCGTCGACGGGAGCGGGCGGTCCGCGCAGACCTTCCTCGTCGATGTCGTCGTACGCTCCGGCGGCACCGAGCGCCGGGCCACGGCCTCGGGGCAGGACATCTACGCCGTCACCGCGCCCCTTGCCGTGGAGGCCGTCCACCGTGTCCTCGACGGGCGGACCGGCCGCACGGGTGTCGTCTTCGCCGGTGCTGTCTTCGACGCCCCCGACTTCCTCGACGCGCTCGCCCCGCACATCACGTACTCGACGACAAAGTAGCCTCCGGCGCGGGGTCGTGGGGCGGCAACTACCCACCGGCGTAGAGCGATTGGCTCTATGCATAGGGTGTGGGCTGCGACCGCCGCTCGCACCGGTGGGGCGGTCACGCACGAGCACGCAGTCGAGGGGAAAACCGCCGTCCGATGAACCAGATCCTGTTTGCCGGGGCCATAGGCCTGTTCCTGACACTCGGCGGCACACCACTGCTGATCAAGCTGCTGGCCCGCAAGGGGTACGGCCAGTTCATCCGTGACGACGGGCCCCGCGGCCACCTCGGCAAGCGGGGCACGCCCACCATGGGCGGCATCGCCTTCATCCTGGCCACCCTCGCCGCGTACGTCCTGACCAAGGTCATCACCGGTGAGCCGCCGACCTTCCCCGGTGTCCTGGTGCTGTTCCTGATGGCGGGCATGGGTGTCGTCGGTTTCCTCGACGACTACATCAAGATCGTGAAGCGGCGTTCGCTGGGGCTGCGGGCCGGTGCGAAGATGGCGGGCCAGCTGATCGTGGGCATCCTGTTCGCCGTCCTGGCGATCCGGTTCGCCGACGACCGCGGGCTGACTCCCGCCTCGCTGAAGCTGTCGTTCGTGACGGACTTCGGCTGGACCATCGGGCCGGTGCTGTTCGTCGTCTGGGCCCTGTTCATGATCCTGGCCATGTCCAACGGGGTGAACCTGACCGACGGTCTGGACGGGCTGGCCACCGGTGCCTCGGCGATGGTCCTCGCCGGCTACACCTTCATCGGCCTGTGGCAGTTCCAGAACTCGTGCGCCAACGCGATGAACCTCACCGATCCCGGCTCCTGCATCGAGGTGCGCGATCCGCTCGACCTGGCCGTCGTCGCCTCCGCGTTGATGGGTGCCTGCATCGGGTTCCTCTGGTGGAACACCTCACCCGCCAAGATCTTCATGGGGGACACCGGTTCGCTCGCCCTCGGCGGTGCGCTGGCGGGTCTGGCCATCTGCTCCCGCACCCAGCTGCTGCTCGCCCTGCTGGGCGGGCTCTTCGTCCTGATCACCCTGTCCGTGGTGATCCAGGTCGGCTCGTTCAAGCTGACCGGTAAGCGGGTCTTCAAGATGGCGCCCCTGCAGCACCACTTCGAGCTGAAGGGCTGGTCCGAGGTCCTGGTCGTGGTCCGCTTCTGGACCATCCAGGGGATCTGCGTGATCCTCGGGATCGGTGTGTTCTACGCGGGCTGGGTGGCGGGCTGAGCCCGATCCGGCCCGCCCGGGTGCGCGTTGAGCCCGATCCCCGCCCGCCCGGATGCCGGAGGGCGCGGCGGCCCCTGATTCCCGGTCCGGCGACCGGCACCTGGGCTAGCCTCCGGGTGTGAGCACCGGACGGGAAGACCCACAGACCGAGCGCTGGCTGGCGGACACCCGGGCGTCCTACGACGCCGACGCCGTCGGCTACGCGGACGAGACACGCAACCTCCTGGCCGAACTGCCGCCCGAGCAGGAGGTCATGGCCCTGTTCGCCGAGTCGGTGCGGGCGGCGGGCGGGGGGCCCGTCGCGGACGTGGGGTGCGGGCCCGGGCGGATCACCGCCCACCTGCGGGACCTCGGTGTGGACGCCTTCGGGATCGACCTGTCACCCCGGATGATCGAGGTGGCCCGGAGCGAACACCCCGGGGTGCGGTTCGAGGTGGGCTCGATGACCCGGCTCGCGCCGGCGGACGGCTCCTTGGCCGCGCTGCTCGCCTGGTACGCGATCATGCATGTCCCCGACGAATCGATCGGCGGGGTCCTCGCCGGCTTCCGTCGGGTGCTGCGGCCCGGCGGTCTGCTGCTCCTGGGCTTCCACGCCGCGGGCACCTCACCGCCGAAGGCACAGGACACCGACGAAGCGTGGCCGGAGTCCTACGGCCGCCTGCGCCGACCGAGTCAAGTGGCCGGCTGGCTCACCGAGACAGGCTTCACGGTGGAGACCCACCCCACCCTCACCTCGGCCGCGCGCACGCTCGGCGGAGTACTGCTGGCACGCCGCTGACGCCCCGCCCGGACAGACCCCGCCCTCGGCGAAGGGCCGACCGCCTACTTCACATTGCCGGTGAACACAGCGGTCTTCGACTCGTAGTCGGGTGCGACTTCCACCTGTAAGTACTGCTGGTCCTTGGGGAGTTCGCAGGCCCAGACGACGGAGAGGGAGCGCCCGGCCAGGATGCGGGTCTCGGGAAGGCCGTCGAGCCCCTCGTCGAAGATGGCGTCGCCCTCCTTGCCCTCGTCGCCGTAGGCGCAGTTGACGCTGAGTTCGTCGGCGTTGACGCTCTCGTCGGACCCGTTCACGATCTTGATGGTGAACTTGGCGTAGGGCGTGTTCCCCGGGGAGGCGTAGTCGCTCGACGTGCCCCGCGAGAACTTCGACAGACTGACCTCCACGTCGTTCCCGTAGGCGACCGGTTCACTGAGGCCGTACACGCCGTCGCCGGACTCCTCGGCGGCCGGCCGGGCGTCGTCCTCGGCCACGACGGGGGCGTCGTCCGGGGTGGCGACCTCGGTGACCGTGACGGTGGGTCCCGGCTCGGCCGCGCCGTCACGGCTGCCACTGACGGCGATGCCGGTGGCGACGACCGCGACGACGACGGCAGCCGCGGAGCCGATGACGACGACGTTCGACGGGTTCTTCTTCGAGGGTGACGGGAGTAAGCCCGGCGTGGGCGGCGGTGTCGACTCATGACTCATGTGTCCCCCTGGGCGGTGCTGCTGACGGATGCATCATGACGTTGCGAGCGAGTCTTGTGGACCCTCTGTGGCCAAATAGTTCTCATGATGCGTGCGCACTGTCCGAATCCCGCATCAGCCCTCCGTCTTCGGCTTCTCAGGCCCCCGCCAACCGCCGTGCCAGGTAGGGCGCCGTCACACTTCGGCGCGATCTCGCCACCTTTGCCGGGGGGCCTTCGGCGATCACCCGGCCGCCCGCGTCGCCGCCACCGGGACCCAGGTCGATGATCCAGTCGGCGGTGGCGATGGTGTCCAGGTCGTGTTCAACCAGGACGACCGTGTTGCCCGCGTCGACGAGCCGGTGCAACTGCCTCAGCAGCAGGGCGATATCGGCCGGGTGGAGCCCGGCCGTCGGCTCGTCGAGGAGGTAGAGCGCATGGCCACGGCGGGCCCGCTGCAACTCGGTCGACAGCTTGATGCGCTGGGCCTCACCACCGCTCAGCTCCGTCGCGGGCTGCCCCAGTCTCAGATACCCGAGCCCCACTTCGCGCAGCGTCTCCAGGCTCCGGGAGGCGGCCGGGAGGTCGGCGAGGAACCCGGCGGCCTCGTCCACGGGCATGGCCAGTACGTCGGCGATGTTCCGTCCCCTGTAGGTGACTTCGAGCGTCTCGGCGTCGTAGCGCGCGCCGTGGCAGGCCGGGCACGGGGCGTACGTGCCGGGCAGGAACAGCAGCTCGACCTCCACGAACCCCTCCCCCTGGCAGGTCTCGCAGCGGCCCTCGGCGACGTTGAAGGAGAACCGCCCCGCCGAGTACCCGCGTTCCCGCGCCTCGTCGGTGGCCGCGTACAACTTGCGGACCGCGTCGAACATGCCCGTGTACGTGGCCAGGTTGGAGCGGGGCGTCCGGCCGATGGGCCGCTGGTCGACCCGTACCAGCCGGTCGAAGGTGTCGAGGCCCGACACGTCCCGCAGGTCGACCTCCAGCTCCGCGTCCTGGCCGTCGCTGTCGTCCGGGCCCTGGCCGAGGTGACGGCGTACGACCTCGGCGAGCACCTGGGTCACCAGTGTCGACTTCCCGGATCCGGACACGCCTGTCACCGCGGTCAGCACCTGCAGGGGGATGTCGACCGAGACGTCCCGCAGGTTGTGCCGGGAGACACCGCTCAGGCGCAGCCGTCCTTGCGGTGTGCGCGGGCGGTGCTCGACCGGGGGCGCGTGTCCGAACAGATGGCGGCCGGTGGCGGACTCGGCGACCGCTTCGAGGCCGGGCACCGGACCGCTGTACAGGACGCGTCCGCCGCCCTCGCCCGCCTCCGGGCCGATGTCCACGACCCAGTCCGCCCGTCGCACGACGTCCATGTCGTGCTCCACGACGAAGAGCGAGTTGCCCGCCGCCTTCAGCCGGTCCAGCACGTCCAGCAGGGGCTCCGCGTCGGCCGGGTGCAGCCCGGCGGAGGGCTCGTCGAGTACGTAGACGACGCCGAACAGTCCGGAACGGAGCTGGGTGGCGATGCGCAGCCGTTGCGCCTCGCCGGGCGACAGGGTCGTCGAGCGGCGCCCGAGACCGAGATAGCCGAGGCCGAGGCCGAGCAGGACCTCGATCCGGGCGACCAGGTCCGCGCAGATGCGTACCGCGACCTCGCTCGTCTCCCCGTCCGGGTCCGCCGCGGTGGCCGCCTTCGCCTCGGGCAGCTCGGCGACGGGCCGCAGCAGCGCGACGACCTCGGTGAGGGGCAGCGCGTTGACCTCGGCGATGGAGCGTCCCGCGAAGGTCACCGCCAGGGCCTCCTGCCGCAGCCCGCTGCCCTCGCACTCCGGGCAGGGCACGCTCCGCACGAAGCGCATCGCCCGTTCCCGCATCCGCTCGCTCTTGGAGTCGGCGAGCACATGCATGACATGGGCGCGGGCGCTCCAGAACTTCCCGTAGTAGCCGTAGTCGATCCGGTCGGCCTCCGGCTCGATCAGAACGGACGGCTGTTCATCGGTGTACAGCAGCCATTCCCGGTCCTTCTTCCTGAGCCTGCGCCACGGCTTGTCGATGTCGATACCCAGACCACTCACGACGCTGCGCAGGTTGGCGCCCTGCCAGGCGCCGGGCCAGGCCGCGATGGCGCCGTCGCGGATGCTCAGGGAGGGGTCCGGTACGAGCAGGTCCTCGGCCACGTCGATGACGGCCCCAAGGCCGTGGCACCGCGTACAGGCACCGGCGGCGGTGTTGGGCGAGAACGCCTCGGCGGGCAGCCGCGGGGCCCCGTCCGGGTGGGTGCCGGCGCGGGAGTACAGGATGCGCAGCAGGTTGCTCAGCGTGGTGAGGGTGCCGACCGTGGACCGCGAGCTGGGGGCGCCATGCCGCTGCTGCAGGGCGACGGCGGGCGGCAGCCCGGAGATCTCCTGGACGTGCGGGGCACCGACCTGCTGGAGCAGCCGCCTGGCATAGGGCGCGACGGACTCGAAGTACCGCCGCTGGGCCTCGGCGTAGAGCGTGCCGAAGGCCAGCGAGGACTTGCCCGACCCGGAGATCCCGGTGAAGGCGACCATCGCGTCGCGCGGAACGTCCACGTCGACGTTCTTGAGATTGTGCTCACTGGCACCTGTGACATGCACGAACGGATCGGACGCAGCGCGATCCACGGCTTCTCCTCACACGACGGCTCAGGCCCCCACACATCCACCCTGACCCTCCTGCGCCACTTCAGCACCTGGGGATGGGAGGAACAGGGGCGCAGCCCCGTTCCTCCAGGGGCGCGGGGAACTGCGCGCCCAGCCCTCACCGAACCCGCACCCAACCAGCAACCCAATCCCCGCTCCCCCCGGCAAGGGGCACCGCTTGCCCGCCACGGTACCTACTAGGTACCATCCGACCATGCCGTCCTTGAACATCACCTACAGCGACGAGGAGATGCAGGAACTGCGCGCCGCAGCCGCAGCCGCAGGCACCTCCCTCAAGCAGTACGTCCACGACCTCTCCCTGCGCGAACGCCAGCGCCAGCAGTTCGTGCGCTACGCCGTCTCCTGGGGCGAACTGCAGCGCGCGGAGTTCGACGAGGCGTTCCCGGACGAGATCCCGCCGGCCGGCCGCCATCAGGGAGCCGAAGCCGCCTGATGCTCCATGTCGACATCGCCTGGCTGCTCGACATCCAGGAGCAGGCCGTCCCCGAGGACGTGACGGTCGGGGACTACTCGGCCCTGGTGGCCGCGGTCGCCCGCCACAAGACCCGTATCCCGCGCCCCGGGCTCGCCACACCGGACGCGTCCTGGCGGGCGGCGGCGCTCCTGCACACGATCGTCCGGCTGGAGCCCCTGCCGTACCGCAACTCCCTGTACGCCTGCCAGGTCGCCGTCGCCTACATGCACACCTCCGCCGAGGGCATCGACCCGCCCTACGGGGCGCTGGTGGAGTTGGTGCGCGACATACAGGCCCGCAAGGCCACGGTCTACCAGGCCGCCGACCGGATCCGTACCTGGCGCATCTGACGGCGGGCGGGCCGCTCCGACGCCGGACGGGCCGACCGTCGCAGACCTGGCAGCAGGCGAAGGCCGCCCGGTGAGCGGCGGGGAGGCATCTCACCGGGCGGCCCTGGCGCACGACGTCAGACGCAGCCCGCGGGGATCGCCCGGGACACCTCGTCGATCAGGGCCTCATGCGCCGCCTTGACCCGCGCCACATCGGGCTTGACGACCGCGCGGTCGTACGTGATCAGCCCGTTCAGCTCGCCCTCGACGTCGGCGATCTGGGTGTACACCGCACCGTTGCCGCCCTTGCAGGCCAGCGCGTGCACCTCGGCAAGTTTCGTGAGGTAGTCGTCGGTGTACGTCGCCGGGTCGACGTCGACATAGGACTGCTGCACCGACCAGGCATGTCCGGGCACGGCGAGTCCGAGACCGCCGTACTCACCCATGACCAGCGCCCGTCTGCCGTCCGGATGTGGTGGCAGTGCGGGGCTCGGATAGCCGTGCTCGTCCATGATGTCGCCCGTACCGCCGTCGGCGCCGAGGTTGAGGCCCGACTGGTTGTTGACCAGCCGTGTCGGGTCCCAGGCCTTGGCCTGTGCGGCGATGCGGCCCACGTCGTACTGGCCCCACCCTTCGTTGAAGGTGACCCACATGACGATCGACGGGCTGCTGATGTGCTCGTCGATCATCTGCTTCATCTCGCGCTCGTAGGTGGCGCGCGCGGTGGCGGACGGGTTCACGCCCGCCGTCATGGCCGGCATGTCCTGCCACACCATCAGGCCCAGCTTGTCGGCCCAGTAGAACCAGCGGTCGGGTTCGACCTTGATGTGCTTGCGGACCGCGTTGAAGCCCATGGCCTTGTGCATCTTCAGGTCGTGGGCGAGCGCCTTGTCGCTCGGCGCGGTGTGCAGTCCGTCCGGCCAGAACCCCTGGTCGAGAGTGGCCATCATGAAGACCGGCTTGCCGTTGAGGACGGTACGAGGGGTGCCCTCGACGTTCTCGACCGCGATGGACCGCATACCGAAGTAGCTGCCGACACGGTCGGAGCCGACGCTGACCAACAGGTCGTACAGGAACGGGTCGTCCGGCGACCACAGCCGCGCGTCACGGATCTTCAGGGTGAGCGGGCTGCCCGTGCGGCCGGAGACGGTGGCCACCTTGCGCTTGCCCTCGTACGCCGTCGCGGTGACCGGGACTCCGTCGCGTACCCCCTTCGGCGCGACCGTCAGCGTGCCGGCGGTCACGTCCGGGGTGAGGGCGAGCGAGTCGGCGTGGTCGGCGGCGACGGGCTCCATCCACACGGTCTGCCAGATACCGGAGGAGGGCGTGTACCAGATGCCGCTCGGGTCGAGACGCTGTTTGCCGATGGGCGGGTTCTCGCCGTCGGCGGCGTCCGTCGGGTCGTAGACGCCGACGATCAGCTCCTGGGTGCGGCCCGGCTTGAGGGCGTCGGTGACGTCGGCGCTGAACTTGTCGTAACCGCCCTGATGGTCGGCGACCTTCGTGCCGTTGACGTAGACCTCGGAACGCCAGTCGACCGCGCCGAAGTTGAGCCGCAGGCGCTGCTTCGAGCCGATCTTCCAGTCCTTCGGGACGGTGAAGGTGCGCCGGTACCACATCCGGTCCTCGTGCCGCTCGATGCCCGACAGCTGCGACTCGACGGGGTACGGGACGAGGATCTTCTCGGCGAGCTTCTTCCCCACCGGGGGCTGCTCCCCCGCCTCGGCGGCGGCGAACTGCCAGCTGCCGTTGAGGTTTTTCCAGTTGTCGCGGGTGAGCTGCGGCCTCGGGTACTCGCGGTGGGCGTTGGCCGGGGTGACGTCCTTGCCCCACCGGGTGCTCAGCTGGTGGGTCGAGCGGTTGGTGCCGCTGCTCCAGAAGGACTTGACAACGTTGCCGTCCTGGGCGGAGAGACCCCCTGCCCCGTCGTAGCGCACATCGGCGCTGCCGCGCGCGGTGCCCGTCCTGTTGCCGACCACGGGTTCCTTGAGCGCGATCAGCAGGGACCTGGAGTCGGCCGGGTCGAGCTTGATGCGGCCGAGGGGCCAGGTGGCCCCGCCGATGACGGCGTCCAGGTGGTCGAGGAGGCCGGCCGGGGGTGCCTTGAGCTTTTGGGCGAAGTCGAGCCGCAGGGTGCGGCCGTCCTTGAGGACGGTGGTGGCGATGGCGCCGTCGTAGTCGTAGCCCGCGGGCAGCAGGAACGCCGACTGCGGGATCGCGGTCTTGGTGCCGTCCGGCGGGGTCCAGCGCAGGTGGAGGTTGGAGCCTCCGTAGTGCTCGAAGTACTCGACCTTGATGTCATAGGCCGTGCCGGCGGTCAGCTGCACCGGTTCCGCACTCTGTTCGCGGTCCCAGTCGTCGACCCAGTGGTCGATGGTGAGTTTCCCGTCGACCCAGAGACGGAAGCCGTTGTCCCCGATGATGGAAAAGGTGGTGGGGCCGGTTTTCTCGGGCACGATCCGGCCGGTCCAGCGCACGCTGACGTCGTCCGACTTCCCGGTCGCGGCGCGCAGCCGGGACTCCAGATTGTCGAAGTCGAGCTGCGCGTCCATCCCGGTGGCCTTGAGCTCGTGGAAATCGAAGGCGCCGGGGGCGGACTGGGTGTAGTACTCCCCCTTGAGGCCGTGGACCTCCACAGGGTCCTCCCCGGCTGTCGCGACCGGTGCGGCGGCCAGTCCCGCGGCCCCGAGTAATACGGCGAGGAGCAGGGCGAGTCGTTGTCTGAGTTGTATGCGTGCTCTGCGCGGTCCGAGTGACGTGATGAGTGATCTGATGCGCACGAATCCTCCTAGGGAGCTTCTGACGAATCCCCGCGGCGTCGGGACACCCGGTCCCGGCAATGTCGCGACACCCGGTCCCGGCGGTGTCACGACGCCCGGCACGCGCCCCCCGTCCGGGGACCGGCTCCACCCGGCCCGGTCGGGGGTCCCACGCCCTTCAGGCAGTGCGGAAGCACCGAACCCCGCTCCTCCCACAGGGGTCCACCGGAAACTCCCCGGGCCGTGTCCGCAAAGTTCCGCCTGCCCCGTGGTCCGGGTGGACGACGGGGCTTTGCGGACACGGCCTAGGGTGAGGAAGGGTGGCGGCTCGGAGCTTCAGTCTGTACAACGTTGGAAGCAGAGGCAGTTGGCATGAGAGCACGGGCTCCCACCCGCTGTCCAGGTTCATGACACAGCTCCGGTCGCGGAGTTCCCGTCGATGCCGAGGAGATCCCTTGCGGGTCAGCCTGAAGGACGTGGCCGAACGGGCCGGCGTCTCGATCAAGACCGTTTCCAACGTCGTGAACAACTATCCGCACATCACGCCAGCGATGCGCGCCAAGGTCCAGGAGGCGATCGACGAACTCGGCTACCGGCCGAACCTCACCGCACGGCATTTGCGCAAAGGCCGTACGGGCATCATCGCGCTGGCCGTCCCCGAGCTGGGCAACCCCTATTTCGCCGAGCTCGCGGGCGCGGTGATCGACGCCGCCGCCGAGCACGAGTTCACCGTCCTGCTCGACCACACCCGGGGCGAGCGCCAGCAGGAACTGCTGGTCAGTCAAGGTTTCCGGGCCCGGGTGATCGACGGGCTGATCCTCAGCCCGCTGGAGCTGGAGGCCGAGGATCTGCAGGGCCGGGCCGACGACGTGCCCCTGGTGCTGCTCGGCGAGCGCGAGTACGGTCTGCCCTTCGACCACATCGCGATCGACAACGTCGCCGCCGCCCGGGCGGCGGTGCGCCATCTGCTCGATCGCGGCCGGACCCGGATCGCCTATCTCGGGGTCCGCACGGACTCCGCGAACCGTCCCGCCCATCTGCGGCTCGACGGCTGGCGTGCGGAGTTGGCGGCGGCGGGCCTCACCCCCGACGAGGACCTGATCGTGCCCGTCGGCGGCTGGGACCGGGACGACGGCGCCCGGGCCATGGCCGAGCTGCTGGACGCGGGGCACCGGCCCGACGCGGTCTTCGCCTTCAACGACCTCATCGCGATCGGCGCCATGCGGGTGCTGCACGAGCGCGGGCTCAGGGTGCCGTGGGACATCGCCGTGGTCGGCTTCGACGACATCGCCGAGAGCCGGTTCGGGGCGGTTTCGCTGACCACCATCGCGCCCGACAAACAGGCGATCGCCCGCCTCGCGGTGGCCTCGCTGCTGCGCAGTCTTTCCGGCCGCCAGGACCCGGGCGGACGTGAACTGACGGCGGAGTTCCGGCTGGTGGAGCGGGAGAGCACCCTCGGGCGGCGCTGACGGCGGGCCGAACGAATCGGTCGAGATTTCGGACGGAGGGGTTTACACGACCTCTCCAACGATGTAAAAACCTCCCCTGAACGCCGTGCACGCCGTATCGACCGTCTAGTGCCGAACTCCCGGGAGCGCTCTCAGCTCCAGGGCCGCGCCGTTATGGGGATCTCCATGAAGTCGACCGCATCTTCTCGTCGCACCACCGCTCGCGCCCTCCTCGCCACCGGCATCCTCACGAGCCTGGCACTCACCGGATGCACCAAGTCCGAGGACTCCTCCGACGACAAGGCCACCGAGCAGCAGGCCGACGCGGGCCAGGAGGTCGCCTCGCCGAGCGCCGGCTCCGGGCCCTCCTGCACCATCGACACTTTCGGGGGCGAGAAGCTCGACCTCAAGAACGCCACGGTCGGCTTCTCGCAGTCCGAGAAGGAGGCCAACCCCTTCCGGATCGCCGAGACCGCCTCGATCGAGGCCGAGGCGAAGAAGCGCGGCATCAAGCTCCTCACCGCCAACGCGCAGTCGCAGTTCTCCAAGCAGATCAGCGATGTCCAGGACCTCATCGCCAAGGGCGCCGACGTGCTGGTGATCGCGCCGCTCAACTCGGACGGCTGGGAGCCGGTGCTCAAGACGGCGGCGGCCAAGCACATCCCGATCGTCACGGTCGACCGCAAGATCAACGCCGAGGCCTGCAAGGACTATGTGAGCTTCATCGGCTCCGACTTCGTGGAGCAGGGCAAGCGGGCCGCCGACCAGATGATCGAGGCGACGGGCGGCAAGGGCGAGATCGCCATCCTGCTGGGCGCGGCGGGCAACAACGTCACCACGGAACGCACCAAGGGCTTCGTGGACCAGATCAAGGCGGAGGCCCCCGGCCTCAAGGTGGTGTTCCAGCAGACCGGTGAGTTCGCCCGCGAGAAGGGCCAGTCGGTCACCGAGAACCTCATCCAGTCCAAGCCCGGCATCAAGGGCATCTACGCCGAGAACGACGAGATGGGCCTCGGCGCCGTCAACGCCCTCAAGGGCGCGGGCAAGAAGGCCGGCGACGTGAAGATCGTGACCATCGACGGCACGCGCAACGCCGTCCAGGGCATCGTGGACGGCTGGATCAGCGGTGTGGTCGAGTCCAACCCGCGCTTCGGTCCGCTCGCCTTCCAGACCCTCGACAGCTTCACCAAGGGCGACGAGGTGTCGCAGGACATCGTCATCAAGGACACCGAGTACACCGAGGCCAACGCCGAGTCGGACATCGCCAAGGCCTACTGAGATGCTCTCCGTCACTGGCGTGTCCAAGCACTTCCCCGGCGTGAAGGCGTTGTCCGACGTGGACTTCACCGCCCGCGCCGGGGAGGTGCACGCCCTCGTCGGCGAGAACGGCGCGGGCAAGTCGACCCTGATCAAAGTACTCACCGGGGTCTACCAGCCGGACACCGGCGAGGTCGTCCACAACGGCTCACCGGTCCGCTTCACGACCCCCCTGCAGGCCCAGCAGGCGGGCATCTCCACCATCTACCAGGAGGTCAACCTCGTCCCGCTGATGAGCGTGGCGCGCAACCTCCTGCTCGGCCGTGAACCGCGCGGCCGGCTCGGTCTCATCGACCTCCGGCGGATGCACCGGGAGGCCGACGAGGCACTGCGGGGCCTCGGCATCCGGGTCGACGTGAGCCGGCCGCTGCGTGAACTGGGCGTCGGCGCCCAGCAGATGGTGGCTCTCGCGCGAGCGGTCGCCATCGACGCACGGGTCGTGATCATGGACGAGCCCACCTCGTCGCTCGAACCGCGCGAGGTGCGCACCCTGTTCGACGTGATCGGCATGCTCCGCGAACGCGGCATCGCGGTGGTCTACGTGAGCCACCGCATGGACGAGCTGTACGAGATCTGCGACGCCGTCACCGTGCTGCGGGACGGCCGGGTGGTGCACACAGGGCGGCTCGCCGACCTCGACCGGCTGCGGCTGGTCTCGCTGATGCTGGGCCGGGAGATCGGCGAGGTCCGCAGCGAGGGCCTCACCAAGTTCACCGGCTCTCACCAGGCGGCGGCCGAACCGGTGCTGCGCGCCGAGGGACTGACGATCCGTCATCAGTTGCACGACGTGTCACTCGACATCCGTCCCGGTGAGGTGGTGGGTCTCGGCGGGCTCCTCGGCTCGGGCCGCAGCGAGACCGCGAGGGCGATCGCGGGGGCGCTGCCGGCCGACTCCGGCCGGGTGTCGGTCGGCGGCACGCCCGTGCGGACCGGTTCCACACCGGCCGCGATCCGCGCCGGCATCAGCCTGCTGCCGGAGGACCGCAAGGCCGAGGGCATCTCCCCCGGCCTGTCGGTACGGGAGAACATCGCGCTGGCCGCCCTGCCCGGACTCTCACGGTTCGGTCTGGTGGACAACGCCCGCGTCGACAAGGTCGTCGACACGTTCGTGAAGCGGCTGCGCATCAAGTCCGCGGGACCGCACCAGAAGGTCGGCGAGCTCTCCGGCGGCAACCAGCAGAAGGTGCTGCTGGCCCGCTGGCTCGCCATGCACCCGAAGGTGCTGCTCCTCGACGAGCCCACCCGGGGCATCGACGTGGGGGCCAAGGCGGAGGTCCAGTCCCTCATCGACGAACTCGCCGAGGAGGGGCTCGCCGTGCTGCTGATCTCCTCCGACACCGAGGAGCTGATCGAGGGCAGCGACCGGATCATCGTCCTCAAGGACGGTGTGGTGGTCGACGAGCTGACCGGCGACGCCGTCACCGAGGACGCGCTGATGCGCGCCATCGCCGCCGAGCCCTCGGCACCCTCCGGAGCGGCGGACCTGCCGGCAACGCCGGACCGCCCGGCATCGCCGGACCTCTCGAAGAACGCGAAATCCGCTGGGAGCGCCCATGACTGACCTGACGCTCGTCCGCGGTCAGGTGGACCGCGAGCGGCTGCTGCGCCTGCTCCAGGAGTACGGCGTCTACGCGGGCGTCGCGGCCCTGCTCGTCTTCAACTTCGTCTTCACCTCGAACTTCGTCTCCGCGGAGAACTTCCGTACCCAGGCCGTCCAGGTCGCGCCGGTCCTCATCGTCGCGCTCGGCATGGCCCTGGCGATCGGCACCGAGGGCGTCGACCTGTCGGTGGGCTCGGTGATGGCCCTGTCCACCTCGCTGCTGTCCCTGTACCTCGGCTACGGCCCGTGGCTCGCCGTCCTCATGGCGGTGGCGGGCGGCATCGTGATCGGCCTGGCGAACGGTTCACTGATCGCCTTCCTGGGCGTCCAGCCGATCGTCGCCACCCTGGCCCTGATGGTCGCCGGGCGCGGGATCGCCCTGGTGCTGCTCCCGCAGCTGGAGGACGTACGCGACCCGGGCATGGCCTCGCTCGGCTCCGGTGACGTGCTGGGGGTGCCGTATCTCGTCCTCATCGCGGCGGCCCTGGCGCTGCTGGTGGCCTTCGTGGTGCGCCGCACCACCTTCGGGCGCCAGTTGCTCGCCGTCGGCGACAGCAGGCCCGCGGCACGCCTCGCGGGGCTGCCGGTGCGCCGGGTCCTCATCGTGGTGTACGCGTGCTCCGGCGCGCTGGCCGCGGTGGCGGGCGTCCTCGCCACCGCCCGGCTGACGGCCAGCGATCCCACCTCGCTGGGCAACCTCATGGAACTGTCGGCGATCACGGCGGTGGTCGTCGGCGGCACTCCCCTGTCCGGGGGCCGCGTACGCATCGGCGGCACGGTCGCCGGGGCCGTGCTGATCCAGCTGCTGACCACCACGCTCATCAAGCACGACCTGCAACCGTCGTGGACGCAGATGGCCCAGGCCGTGGTGATCATCGCCGCCGTCTACGCGGCCCGTGAACGGGGGAAGCGATGACCACCGGGACCACAGAGGCCGGCATGCGGCCGGCCCCCGTCCACCAGGAGCCGGACAAGACCGACGCTCCCACCCGCGCGGAGCGCTTCAGCGCCCTGGCGCAGCAGCACGGCGCCCTGGTCACCCTCCTGGTGGCCATGGTCGCGGCGTCGCTGAGCTTCGACACCTTCCTGACCGGTGACAACCTGGAGAACATGGCGCTGTCCTCGGCCTTCCTCGCCGTGGTCGCGCTGGGCATGACGTTCGTCATCGTCACCGGCGGCATCGACCTGTCGGTCGGCTCGCTCTTCGCCCTCGGCGGGGTGCTGGCGGCCTGGGGTTCGCAGTACGGCACGGCGGTGGCCCTGCTGCTCCCGCTCGCGGTGTGCGGGCTGATCGGGGTCGTCAACGGCCTGCTCATCGCCCGGTCGGGCCTGGCCCCCTTCATCGTCACCCTGGCCGCCATGCTCGGGGCGCGCGGCATCCTGCTGGCGATCACCGACGAGGGCTCGAAGACCTACCTCGTCGACAAGGACTCGTTCTTCGCGACCCTCGGACAGGGCTCACTGCTCGGCATCGGCGTACCGATCTGGATCACGGTGGCCCTGTTCGTCCTGGGCGCCGCCGTCCTGCGGCTCACCCGGTTCGGACAGTACGTGTACGCGGTCGGCGGCAACGAGGACGCGGCGGCCCTGATGGGTGCCCCCGTGGCCCGTACGAAGATCGCCGTGTACGCCCTGTCGGGACTGTGCGCCGGTCTCGCGGGCGCGCTCAACGCGGCCTGGCTGGTGTCGGGTGTGACGATCCTCGGGTCCGGCATGGAGCTGGAGGCCATCTCGGCGGTCGTCATCGGCGGCACCCTGCTCTCCGGCGGCTTCGGTTTCGTGAGCGGCTCGCTGGTGGGCGTGCTCCTGCTGAAGGTGATCCAGAACGTCATCAACCAGATCGGCTCCCTGGACTCCGCGTACCAGCAGGTGGTCAGCGGTGCCTTCCTCGCCGTGGTCGTGGTGGCCCAGACCTGGCTGGGGCGCAGGCGCCGGGTGCTGTGAGT
>NZ_JBHWZP010000024.1:0-52885 GCF_042728395.1 Streptomyces sp. NPDC060205 | reverse complement strand
GTTCCCCGCGCCCCTAAAGACCAAAGCCGGGGCGCAGCCCCGCTTTTCAGGGGCGCGGGGAACTGCGCGCTTAGCCACGACGCACCCGCTGGCAGGACGCGGGCGTCAACCCCCACCCCCTCAGGGGCGCGGGGAACTGCGCGACAAGCCCCCACCGGCCCGCGGTCGAGTGTCAGGGGCGCGGCCAGCCCTCGCCGGCCCGCAGGGTCAGCGGGTTCGGAAGGTTTTGTCGCGGGTGGTGAACAAGGGGGTCTGGGACTCGGGGGGCAGGTTGCCCAGGGTGATCAGGTGGGGGGCCTGGGACAGGGCCGCCGTCCGCGTGGCCTCCTGGGCCGACCACAGGGCCCGCACCGTACCCTGCACCGCCGCGGGCGGACAGGAGGCGATGACGGTCGCGCAGCTGACCGCCGCCGCCACCGCCTCCCCCCGCGCCGTCACCTCCGACACCAGCCCCACCTCGTACGCCCGCCGCGCGGAAACCCGTTCGGCCGTTCCCATCAGGGCCATGCGGGCCACCTCCCCGAACGGCGTCCGCTGGGCCAGGTACACGGACTCGTACGCGCTGACCATGCCGTACGTCGTGTGCGGATCGAAGAACGTGGCCGTCTCGTCCGCGATCACGAAGTCGGACTCGCCGAGCAGGTAGAACGCCCCGCCGCACGCCATCCCGTTCACCGCCGCGATCACCGGCTTCCACAGGCCGGACGCCTTCGGGCCGATCGAGGCGAGCGGGTCGTCCATCATGTACGGGGATCCCGGCTGCGGGATCTCCGCGTTCCGGTCGAGTCCCGTCGAGAAGGCCCGGTCGCCGGCCCCGGTGAGGACGATCGCCCGTACGGTGTCGTCGAATCTGAACTCCGCCCAGAGCGACTTCAGTTGAGCCGTCATCTCCAGGTCGATGGCGTTCAGGCGCTCGGGGCGGTCCAGGGTCACCACCGCGACGCCCGTCTCCTTGTCGGTGGTGGTCCGCAGGGCGGTCACGGCCGCTCCAGCACCCAGCGCGGCAGCCGGAGGCCGTCCCCGCCGTCCCTGCCGCCGAACACCACCTGCACCCGCGCCCCGATCCGGATCCGTTCCCCCGCGACCGAGTTGAGCGCCGCGTCGGGCCCGCTGACGAGATTCCCCACCAGCCGGATCCGCGGCGCGTCCGCCAGCTCGACGACGATCACGTTGTACGGGGCCTGCGCCGCGTAGTCGGGCAGGAGCGGGGGGTGCGGGATCACGTACGACCAGATACGGCCCCGGCCGCTCATCCTGCGCCACTCGCTGTCGAAGGAGTGGCAGTGCGGGCAGCAGGGGCGGGGCGGGAAGCGCAGTTCCCCGCAGCCGGGTTCGGCGCAGGCCTGGACGCGCAGCTCGCCCCGGGCCGCGTACTCCCAGAACGGGGCGCCGTCGTCGTCCACCACAGGTGTGAGCATGTGGCCTCCTAGGTTGACTCGGTTCCGCAGTTCCTCGGTTCCTCAGTTCCTCAGGAGCAGCGCAGACGTCGGGACGCCCTCGCCCGCCGTCACCAGGCAGGTCGCTGCGCCTGGCACCTGCGCCGTACTGGTCCCCCTGAGCTGCTTCACGCCTTCGTTGATGAGGTTGAAGCCATGGACGTACGCCTCCGAGAGCCCGCCCCCGCTGGTGTTGAGCGGCAGCCGGCCGCCGATCTCCAGGGCGCCCCCTTCGGTGAAGGCGCCGCCCTCGCCCCGGCCGCAGAAGCCGTAGCCCTCCAGGGAGAGCGGGATGAGGGGGGTGAACGCGTCGTAGATCTGGGCGACGTCCACGTCCTCGGGGGTGAAGTCGGCCTGTTTCCACAGGTGTCGGGCGGCTGTCCAGGCGGGGCCGGTCAGCGGGTCGTCGTTCCAGTAGTTGACCATCCCGTGGTGCTGGGCGGGCAGGCCCTGGGCGGCGGAGTGCACGTACACGGGTCTGCGGCGGCAGTCGCGGGCGCGTTCGGCGGAGACGATCACGCAGGCGAGTGCCCCGTCCGTCTCCAGGCAGTTGTCGAAGAGGCAGAGCGGCTCACTGATCCAGCGCGAGGTCATGTACATGTCCCGGGTCAGCGGTCGCTCGTACATCATCGCCGCGGGGTTCTGGTTGGCCCGGTTGCGGCAGGCGAGCGCCACGTTGAAGAGGTGGTCGCGGGTCGCCCCGTACTCGTGCAGATAGCGGCGGGTGAGCATGGCTATCTCGTCGGCGGGGCGCAGGAGGCCGAAGGGGCGGGTCCACTGGGCGGGGGTGGGGAGTTGGACGGCCGTGTTCTTCCACGGGCGCGGTCCGCTGCCGCGTTTGCGTGAGCGCCAGGCGACTCCGACCGTGGCCTGGCCGGTGGCCACCGCGGACGCCAGATGCGCGACCGTGGCGCAGGAACCGCCGCCCCCGAAGCCGACCTTGCTGAAGAAGCTGAGGTCGCCGAATCCGACGGCCTTGGCGACCTCGACCTCGTCGGTCTCCTCCATGGTGTAGGAGGCGAGGGCGTCGACCTCGGCCGGTGAGATGCCCGCGTCGTCGAGGGCGGCGAGGATGGCCCGGCAGGCCAATGTCTTCTCGCTGTCGGGGAGTTGCTTGGCGAAGGGCGTCTCTCCGATGCCGACGATCGCGGTCGCGTCCTTGAGCCCCGTCGCTCCGGTGCCCGCTCCTGTGCCCGCCCCGGCGCCTGCCCCCGTGCCCGCCCCTGTCCGTGCCATGGACGCACCTCCACCCTGGTCCACGAATGCTGACAGGGCGTCAGGCTACAGCTAATCTGACGGGTAGTCAGCTAGCGGCCGTCCGGCTGATCGGCCGATCGGTTCGATCGGTTCGATCGCCCGGCGGCGGAGGGAGGCCTGCCGTGCGCGGTGACTTGGAGTGGGAGACGATCCCGGGGCTCGTGCGGGCGGCGGCCGAGCGGTACGCGGACGTGGAGGCGGTCGTCGAGGGCCGTACCCGCGTCACGTACGCGGAGCTGGGCGCCCGGGTGGAACGCGCGGCGGCGGCCTGTATCGCGAACGGCGTGCGGACCGGCGACCGGGTGGCCATCTGGGCGCCCAACACCCTGGACTGGATGGCGTCCGCCCTCGGCGCGGTGTCGGCGGGCGCGGTCCTCGTCCCGCTGAACACCCGTTTCAAGGGGACGGAGGCCGCGTACGTACTGGCCCGGAGCCGGACGAAACTGCTGTTCGTGACGGGCACGTTCCTGGGGACCTCGTACGTGGCCTCCCTGCGGCGGGCCTGCGCGGAGAGCGAGGAGCCGGCCGACGCGCGTGCCGACGCGGGCGCCCATACGGGCCGTGGCGCGGGGCCTCTCCCGGGGCTTCCGTATCTGGAACAGGTGGTCGTCCTGTCCGATGACGCCCCCGCCGACTTCCGCACCTGGAAGGACTTCCTGGCCAGCGGGGACGGCGTGGGGGAGGCCGAGGTGCGGGCACGGGCCGCGGCGCTCGACCCGTCCGCCCCCTCGGACATCATCTTCACCTCGGGCACCACCGGCCGCCCGAAGGGCGCCGTGATCACGCACGCGCAGACCCTGCGGGCGTACGACGTCTGGTGCGAACTGGCCGGTCTGCGCGAGGGCGACCGCTATCTGATCGTGAACCCCTTCTTCCACACCTTCGGCTACAAGGCGGGCGTGATCGCCTGTCTGATGCGGGGCGCGACGATGATCCCGCAGCCGGTGTTCAACGTGGACACGGTCCTCGCGAACGTGGCCTCGGAACGCATCTCCGTGCTCCCCGGCCCGCCCACCCTCCACCAGTCCCTCCTGGACCACCCCCACCGTGACGCGTACGACCTCTCCGCCCTGCGGCTGGTGGTGACGGGCGCGGCGGTCGTGCCGCTGCTGCTGGTGGAGCGGCTGCGGGCGGAGCTGGGCGTGGGCACGGTCCTCACCGCCTACGGTCTTTCCGAGGCCAGCGGGATCGTCACGATGTGCCGCCGCGGCGACGAGCCGGACGTGATCGCCTCCACGTCCGGCCGCGCGATCCCCGGCACGGAGGTGCGCGTCGTGGACGGCGAGGGCGCCGCCGTCGCCCCCGGTACCCCGGGCGAGATCCTGGTCCGCGGCTTCAACATCATGCGCGGCTACTACGAGGACGCCCCCGCCACCTCGGAGGCGATGACCCCGGACGGCTGGCTGCGCACGGGCGACATCGGCGTCCTGGACGCGGCCGGCAACCTCCGGATCACCGACCGCATCAAGGACATGTTCATCGTCGGCGGCTTCAACGCGTACCCGGCGGAGATAGAGCAACTCCTCGGCCTGCACCCGGACATCGCGGACGTGGCGGTGATCGGCGTCCCGGACGCCCGGCTCGGCGAGGTCGGCAAGGCCTATGTCGTACGCCGTCCGGGCGCCCCGCTCACCGGCGACGACCTGATCGCCTGGGCCCGCCGCGAGATGGCCAACTACAAGGTGCCCAGAGCGGTGGAGTTCGTCGGCGAACTGCCCCGCAACGCGAGCGGGAAGGTCGTGAAGGGAGAGCTGCGGAAGCGGCGTTGAGGGGCCCCGCCCGGTGCGGGCGGGACCCCCGTTCGCCCACGTGCCGTGCGCTATTCGCGGGCGGACAGCGCGTGGGCCGGGGCCGTGCGCAGGGCCTGCCGGGTGGGGAGCTCGACCGTGACGAAGGCCGTGCCGATCACGGTCAGCGCGACGGCCGGCAGCAGCCACACCGGGCCCGCGGGCCACGGCCGGTCCAGGAAGCCGATGCCGAGCAGCGCGAGCGGGACCACCGACAGCAGCAGGCCGGTGGCGAGGGCGGCGACCCCGATCACCGCGGCCTCGCGGCGCATCATCGCGAGGATCTGGCGCGGGGTGGTGCCGTTGAGGCGGAGCGTGGCGATCTCGTTGCGCCGCTGGGCGGTCGTGGCGACCAGCTTGTTGGCGATGGACAGGAGCAGATAGCCGAGGAGCACGACGATGGTGGCGAGGTTGATCCAGACCGTCGCCGGTGCGTCGCTCAGGCTGTCGCCGGACCCGGTGTCGGTGGGCGCCAGGGTCAACCCAGCCCGGGACGCGGCCAGTTCGGCGAGGTTGCGCTCTGCGGCGTCGGTGCCGTCGGTGCGGACGAGGACACGCTGGTCGAGGCCCGCGGTGGTGTGCCCCGCGGCGAGGTCGTGGGAGAGCGCGACCGGGCCGAAGCCGAGGCCTCGGTCGTAGACGGCGACGACCTTCGGGCTGACCCGGCTGCCGTCCCCGAGGACGAGGGTGATCCGCCTGCCGACCTCCGCACCACGGGAACGGGCGGCCTCGCTGTCGACGGCGACCGTGTCACCGGTGAGCCCGGCCAGGCTGCCGTCCCGTACGCCGAGGTCCAGGACGTCCGGCGCGGCCGGGGTCAGGATCATCGCGGAGGCGGCCTCGACCTCCGGTTCGCCGAACATCTCGTACTCCCACACGACCGTGGTGTCGCTGACCGGGGCCGCCGCCCGCACACCGTCGGTCCGCCGGACGTCCGCGAGGGTGCCGGCGGGCACACCGCCGAGTCCCGGCGCGCTCAGGCTCCGCTGGGCGAGGGTGCCGGTGCGGGTGTCCTGCGCGGTCGCGCTCATGACGGTCGTCTGGGCGAGGGTGTAGGTCAGGACGAACACGACCGCCATGGCGAGGGCGCTGACGACCCCCGACAGCCGCAGCGCGTACCCGCGGATGTTCGCCACCGCGAGCCAGGTCGGGGCCGAGACCGAGGGCCGCAGCCGCCGGGCCGCCGTGTCCCCGATGCCCTTGACCAGAGCAGGTCCCGCCAGGGCCAGACCGATCGCGCCGATGATCCCGGCCATGGAGGTGGCCGCCGCACCGAGGACCGTCCGGCTCAGCAGCGGCACCACCGAGAGCGTCGTCGCGCCGACGATCAGCAGCAGGCCCGCGCGGATCCGGATCTTCGAGGGGGTACGGGGCTCCACGCGCGACTCGGCGACCGCCTCCGTGGCCGGCAGCCGCGAGGTGCGCCACGCCGCGCTGCGGGCCGACACCTGCACGGCGAGGCCCAGGAGGAGAACGGTGGCGAGCGCGGGCAGCGTGCCGTACGTGAGCGGCAGACCGGCCGGGATCACCTCGCGGTCGACGAGCATCCGCCGGAACTGCCCGGCCAGCAGATAACCGAGGCCCACCCCGGGCACGACCGCCACGGCGGCGATGACCGAGGCCTGCGCGGCGGCCAGGCGCCTGATCTGCTTCGGGGTCGCGCCGACGGCCCGCATCAGGGCGAGGTCGCGGCGCTGGCCGCCGATCGACACGGCCAGGGCGCTCGCCAGCACGAACCCGATGATCAGCATGATGATCCCGGAGAGCGAACCGGCGAGCAGGATCAGCAGCGAACGGGCCGCGCCCGCGCCGGGAGAGGCGATGTCACCGCGGGCGGAACCGGTGGAGACGATCACTTCGGCGCCGGCCCTGTCGGAAGAGGTTCCTTTCGCGTCCCCGCGGGCGTTCTCGCCGGCTTCCTCGATCGTCTCGCGGGCCGCGGCGGCCACCGAGGCCTCGGCGCCCGGCTCGGTGCGCAGACCGACCAGGTCGACGGTCCCGGCGCGCGCTCCCGCAGCGCCGCTGCCGCCGTCGCGGCCCGCCAGCCGCCGGGCCGTCGGGTCGGCGAAGAGGATGCCCGCACCCGGGGCGTCCACCACCGCCGTGACGCGGTAGGCGGCGGCGGACCGGCCGGCCGCGACGACCTGGACCCGATCGCCCGCCCGGACACCCGCGGCCTCGGCCGTCGCCCGGTCGAGCGCCACCTCCGCGCCACCGGACGGCTGGTCGCCACTGACCTTCGCGTCCGTGAGCAGCTTGGCCGAGGACCAGCCGTGACCGGCCGTCCGCGGCTCCTCGGCCGGTACGACGCGGCCGTCGGCGTCGACGACGGCGGCCGGGAAGCTGACGTCACCGACCGCCGCGGTGACACCGGGCAGTTCGGCCAGCCGGCCCACCAGGGCGGCCGGGACCGTGCCGCGCTCCGGCAGGGCGATCGGCAGGTCACCGGCCGGATGGAAGCTCTGGTCAGTGGAGACCACGACGTCGGCCCCGGCGAGCCGTCCGGCCGGCAGCTGGGAGCGCAGACCGGACTCGGCCAGTACCCCCGTGCCGGTGATCAGCGTCGCGCCGCCGAGCACCGCGCACGCCACCGCGATCAGGGCGGTGATCCGGTGTCCTGCCATACGGACCGCGAGATGCAGCATGGTTCTAGACCTCTCCCAGCTTGACGAGACGGTCGGCCAGTTCGGGGGCGGTGGGCCGGTACAGGCGCTCCACCACCCGGCCGTCGGCCATCACCACCGCGTGATGGGCCTGGGCGGCGGCGGCCGGGTCGTGGGTGACCATCACCACGGTCTGGCGCAGCTCGTCGACGAGTTCGCGCAGCAGGCCCAGCACCTCGTGGGCGCTGCGCAGATCGAGGGCGCCGGTCGGCTCGTCGGCGAACACGACGGTGGGCTTCGCCACCAACGCCCGTACGATCGCCGCCCGTTGCTGCTGGCCGCCGGAGAGTTCGGCGGGCCGGTGCGCCATCCGGTCGGCGAGACCGACCCGCTCGACCAGCGTCCGTACCCACTCCCGGTCCGGGGCGCGGCCCGCCAGCCGCAGCGGCAGCGTGATGTTGTCGGCGACGCTGAGCGCGGGGACCAGGTTGTAGGACTGGAACACGAAACCGATGTGCTCGCGGCGCAGTTCGGTACGGCGGGTCTCGTTCAGCCCGCTGATCTCACGGTCGCCGATACGGATGCTGCCCGAGGTGGGGGAGTCGAGTCCGGCGGCGCAGTGCATCAGGGTGCTCTTGCCGGAGCCCGAGGGCCCCATCACGGCGAGGAACGTGCCGTGCTCGACGCTCAGCGACACGTCGTCGAGGGCGCGGACGCCTCCCGCGTACGTCTTGCTGACGTTCACCAGCTCGATGGCCGGCGCGGTCGGTGCCGCCATCGGGCGGCCGGCTCCCGCGAGGACCCCGCTCATCGCCGGCCCCGCAGATGACGGACGACGAGCGCGGTCACGCACAGGGCGGTGACCCCGCCGCAGACCAGGTGGACCCCGGTGGAGGCGGCGCTGTAGGAGGCCACCATGTTGCCGACGGTGCTGATCACCAGGACCAGCCACAGCACCGTACGCACGAAGCGGTCCCGGGTGATGCCTTCCCGGGGCGCGTCCTGCCGGGCGGGATCCGCGCCCCCGGCGAGGCCGTCGAGGCGGTAGGGGTCCGTGGTCGTCATGGCTGTCCTCTTCGGAGTCTTCGAGCTCTTCGGACCCTGCGCGCTGCGCGGTTCGCGGTGCGTGGTGCCTGGTTCGCGGCCGGCGGTGCGCGCTGCGGGTCTCGCTGTCGTGGCTTCGAAGGTACGGATCAGGACCCCGGCCGGCCGAGCCCGCCAGCAGCCCGAGTGGGGGTACAGCCTGCTGTACCTCTACGCTCCTCCACGACAGTGCAGCGGTCGCCCGCACGAGGCCGTTGACGACCGAGAGAGGAGGGGCCGATGCCGACCCCGACCCCGCCCGGCGTACCCGACGACGGCGGCGAGGACCGGCCCGGGATCCGGGCCACCGTCGTTCGCGCGGCCGGTGCGGCCGTCGCCGCTCTCGAACAGCTCGTCGGCGGACTCGGCACCGCGCTGATGGCACTGCTCGTCCTCGGCTGGGCCGCCGCGACCGCCGTGACGTCCCTGGTGGGCGTCGGACTGCTGATGGCACCGCTCACCCTGCGCGCCCTGCACGCGCTCGCCGGCCGGGAACGCGACCGGCTCGGGCGGTGGGGACCCGAGGTCCTGGGCCCCGACCCGGCACCGACCGCGGTGCGGCTCGCGGTCGTCGACCCCACCACACGCCGCGAGCTGCGCTGGCTGCTCCGCCACGCCACGCTCGGCCTGCTGCTCGGCATCTGCGGCCTGCTCCTGCCGCTGCTGGCCCTGCGCGACTCCCTCTTCCCGCTCTACTGGCGCCTGCTGCCGGAGGGCGCGACCAGTACGTCCCTGGGGATAGGAGTCGCCGAGACCTGGGCCGACGCTGCCGCCGCCGCCCTGCTCGGCCTCGGCTGGACCGCCATCATCCTGGGCCTCAGCCCCGGCATGGCACGCCTCCAGGACCGGCCGGGGCGACTCCTCCTCGCGGCCGGACCCGACACGGACCTGTCCCTGCGCGTCGCGGAACTCACCGCCACCCGGGCCGCCGCCCTGGACGCCCACGCCACCGAACTACGGCGCATCGAGCGCTCGTTGCACGACGGCACCCAGAACCGGCTCGTCACCGTCACCGTGCTCCTCGGCGCCGCGCGCCGCATGGTGGCCCGCGATCCGGCCGGCGCCGAAGAACTCCTCGAACGCGCCCAGAGCGCCGCCGAACAGGCCCTGTCCGAACTGCGCTCGGTGGCCCGCGGCATCCTGCCGCCCGTCCTGGCCGACCGAGGGCTCGCCGGGGCACTCACCGGACTCGCCGCGAGCTGTCCGGTGCCCTGCCGGATCGACGTCCAGGCGCCCGAGCGGTGCGCCGCGTCCGTCGAGGCGACCGCCTACTTCGTGGTCGCCGAGACCCTCACGAACATCGCCAAGCACAGCGGGGCACGACAGGCGGCGGTCACCGTCCGCAGCGGTGGCGGGCGGCTGCGCCTGGACATCACCGACGACGGCCGGGGCGGCGCCGACGAGAACGGCGGGTCCGGGCTCACCGGCATCCGCAACCGGATCGCCGCGCACGACGGCACCCTCGAACTGGCCAGCCCGCCCGGCGGCCCGACGACTCTCAAGGTGGAACTGCCATGCGGATTGTGATCGCCGAGGACGACGCGCTGCTGCGGGAGGGGCTGGCGCTGCTGCTGCGCGCGGAGGGGCTCGACGTGGTGGGGACGGCCAGCACCGGGGACGGCGTCCTCGACGCCATCGACACGCACAAGCCGGATGTCGCCATCCTCGACGTACGGATGCCGCCCACGCACACCGACGAGGGGATCGTCGCCGCGGTGGAGGCCCGGCGGCGGCGGCCCGATCTCGCGGTGCTCGTCCTGTCGGCGTACGTCGAGCAGTCGTTCGCCACGGAGCTGCTGGGCGGCGGGGTGACCGGGCTCGGCTATCTGCTCAAGGAGCGGGTGGGGCGGGTCGAGGAGTTCCTGGACGCGCTCCATCGCGTGGCGGGCGGGGGTACGGCGATCGACCCGGAGGTCGTCGCGCAGCTGTTCACCCGCAGCCGGCAGGACACGCGGCTGGAGCGGCTCAGTCCGCGCGAGCGGGATGTGCTCGCGCTGATGGCGGAGGGGCTCGGCAACGGCGCGATCGCCGAGCGGCTGGTGGTGACGGAGGGGGCCGTGCACAAGCACATCCGCAGCATCTTCGCGAAGTTGGACCTGTCGCCGGCCGATCAGGTGGATCGGCGGGTCGCGGCGGTTCTTCGGTACTTGGACGATGCGCGGCGCAGGGGCTGACGGGCCGTCACGGGGAGTGCGGGGGTGGTGCCGGCCCGTTGTTGACTGCGGGCCGGTGGGGGCTTGTTGCGCAGTTCCCCGCGCCCCTGAGGGGGAGGGGTGGTTGCGGTCGGGTGTCGTGTGCGGGTCGGTGGGGGTCGGTCGCGCAGTTCCCCGCGCCCCTGGGGTGGGGGTGGTGCCGGCGCGTTGTTGACTGCGGGCCGGTGGGGGCTTGTTGCGCAGTTCCCCGCGCCCCTTGGTGGGATGGGGTTCGGCTTGTTGGTACAGCTGGCGCTACCTTCGTGCGGGGGAGTGCACCAGGGCCTACTGGGGCGCCTGCTTGATCGTCGTGCACGGGTGGGGTTTCTAGCGTGGTGGGCGTGCCGCGACGACGGTTCGACCCCTACCCAGACGCTTGGAGTCCGTGATCCATGAAGACCGAACTCACCTCCCGAGTGGTGGCCACGACCCTGGCGACCGTGCTGGCCGGTATCGGCCTGACCCTGCCCGCCGCGGGCGCGACCGGGGCCACCGTCACCCCCGCCCGCGACGCCTCGCACGGCAGGGCGCTGCAGGCCGGCGTGGACGCGATCATGAAGACCGGGACCGTCGGGGTCGTGGCGCGCTCGACGGACCCGCGCGGTGTCCGGTACGCCACCGGCGGAGTCGCCGACCGGGCCACGCAGGCCGCCGTACGCCCAGGTGACAAGTTCCGGATCGCCAGCGCCAGCAAGACGTTCGTCGCCACGGTGATCCTGCAACTCGTCGGCGAGGGGCGCCTGTCGCTCGACGACACCGTGGAGCACTGGCTGCCCGGAGTCGTCTCAGGCAACGGCAACGACGGCGGCGCGATCACCGTACGGCAGCTGCTCCAGCACACCAGCGGGCTGTTCGACTACACGTCGGACTTCCCCGAGTTCGAAGGCACGGCCGGCTACCAGGCCGAGCGGTACCGCTCCTGGACCCCGCAGGAGCTGGTCGGCATCGCGATGAGGCACACCCCGCGATTCGCGCCGGGCGACGGGTGGAGCTACTCAAACACCAACTACATCCTCGCCGGAATGATCATCGAGAAGGCCACCGGGCACACCTGGAACGAGGAGGTCACCAACCGTCTCATCCGCCCGCTCGGCCTGCGCGACACCCTCGCCCCGACCACCGAGTCCCGCATCCCCGGCCGCCATCTGCGCGGCTACTCCAGCTTCGAGGAAGCGGGACCCGCGATCGACATCACCGAACTCAACGCCTCCGCGGGCGGTGCCGCGGGCGCCATGATCAGTACGACGGCCGACCTGAGCCGTTTCTACCAGGCGCTCCTCGGCGGCCGACTGCTGCGCCCGGCGGAGCTGACCGCGATGAAGACGACCGTACCGGCCCCCGAACTGGACGAAGCCTGGCCCGGTGTGCGCTACGGCCTCGGCCTGATGAGCGTCCCGCTGTCCTGCGGCGGCGTCTACTACAGCCACGGGGGCAACCTCCCCGGCTACACCACCCGCAACGGCATCAGCGCCGACGGCCGCCACACCGTGGTCCTGAACTCGACGGGCGACGGTTCGACGGACTCGTCCACCCAGAACACCCAGAACGCCGTGATCGACGACGACCTCTGCGCGTAACACGGACGCGCCCGTAAGGGGCGCCCTTCAGGGGCGCCCGTCAGGGGCGCGGGGAACTGCGCGGCCCACCCCCACCGGCCCGCGGACGAGTACCGGGCCGGGGCGCAGTCCCGCCCGTCAGGGGCGCGGGGAACTGCGCGACCAGCCCCCACCGGCCCGCAGGTGAGCGACGTACCTACGTCGGAGTCGTTGAGCCCCGCGCCAGCGAGGCCCGCGCCGCCGCGCGCAACGCGTGGATCTCGTCCCACGCCCCGCGCCGCGCGGGCGAGCCCCGCCCGACGGCCCCCACCGTGTGCTCGGCCTTGCGGAGCCGCGCGGCCGTGGACGGGAACCTCGCGATCTCCACGGTGACGGCCCAGTTGTCGAGAAGCTGGATGAGCGGCCCGAGACTCCCGGTGCGTGCGGCGGCCCCGATGGCTCCGTCGGTCTCCCGCTCCAGTTCGGCGAGCCGGTGCGGGGCAACCCGGATGACGGCCGCGCGAAGGGCGCCGGGTGTCCGTTCCGGCCGGGGAACGAGGGGCCTGCCGGGCTCGATGGGCTGCGCTGTCATCGTGGTGCGCACAGTACGGCGTACGGACGGGCACCGCGAGGGCCGCAACGAGCCCGGCGACGCGTTCCGGCCGGTCCCGAGGGCCCCGGACACGACGACGGGCCGAGCGCCGTGAGGGGCCCGGCCCGTCGGGATCGTGGACGTCAGGGTGCCGGGACGGCCGGCGCGGCCGGCGCGGTCACGGCCGCGGTGTCGTCCGGCGCGGGCGCCGGCATGGAGTTGTCGGCCAGCGCCGGGCTCGCGGCCGCGGCGCCGACCCCGAGTATCAGGGTGAGGGTCGTGAGGAACTTCTGCGTTCGGTTCATACCGACTCCTGGGTGAGAGGGAACGGCCGGACGCCCGAAAACGCCGGCCACCTACGGGTGCTACCCCATGCCGAACCGAAACGGCGCACGTCGCCGATCGGCCGGATCGTGCCCCGGACAGACTTCGGCCGCGGTGGCTCCCCCTCCGCGCCACCGCGGCCGATCCCCGTCGGGAGAAAGGTCCTTACTTGCCGCCGTCGAGGTCCAGCGCGGGCGGCGAGGGCATGCCGTTGTCCAGCGTCCGGATGTCGCTCTGGGGCGGCGTCGGCATCCCGTTGTCCAGCGGAGTGACGACCGGGTCCTCGGCGGGAGGGGTCGGCATCCCGTTGTCGAGAGGAGTGGCCACGACCGGGTCCTTGGCGGGAGGAGTCGGCATCCCGTTGTCCTGCGTGGTCGCGGTGGGGTTCGTGTCCTTCGTCTGGTCGCTCATGGCTTGTGTCCTCCGTTGTCTTGACGAGTGAGGAACGCCCGTCCAGAGACTCCCCCGAGGGCCGCTGGACGGGCGTTCGGAGCCGCACACTAGCCGGTTGGGCTCCTGGTCAGACCGTCTGCCCCCCGACGCGACGGTGTGACAGATATGAGAGTGCCGCGCGGAGATAAACGAATGCTGAACGTCCGCAACGGCCCGGGCGCGGGCCGCTCGCTCACGCCGCCGTGGCGGGCGTGAGCAGCACCCTGACCTCCTCCGCCTGCGCGGAACCGCCGTTCTGCTCCAGGAGGTTGACCGCCTCGCGCCAGCAGGCCCTGGCCCGGTCCACCTGCCCCAGCATGGTGAGTGCCCGGCCGAGCAGCGTCAGCACGGTCCCCTGCATCCGGTCGCCCCCGATGCAGCCGAGCGCCAGTGCCTGTTCGGCGTGCTGGGCGGCTTGTGCGGGCCGGCGGGCCGCCAGATGCACCTCCGCCATGCGGAAGTTGGTGGTGCCCTCCCAGAGCCGCTGGCGGTGGCTGCCGAAGACGGCCAGGGCGTCGGAGAACTGGTTGAGGGACTCGGCGTGCCGGCCAGCCCGGGTCAGCGCGATGCCCAGCGTGAAGTGCCCGTTGGCCAGCCGCAGGGTCTTGCCGATCTCCAGGTACGTCGCCAGGGCGCGCTGCGCGATCTCCACGGCCTTGTCGGTGTTGCCCATGCCGAGGTGGGCGCGCGAGAGGTTGCACAGGCTGAGCGCTTCGAGGGGCCGGTTGCCGATCGCGGCGTACCCCTCTATCGCCTGCTCGAAGAACGGCTTGCCGCTCGCGAACTGCTCCTGGTGCATGAGGGTGAGCCCGCGGTCGTTGGCCGCCCAGCTCATCGCCATGGCGTCATCGGCGGAGGTGGCGAGCTCCAGGGAGAGCTGCGCCTGCTCGGCCGCCTGCTGGATCCGGCCGGACACCAGCAGCGGGTGGGTGAGCGTGGTGCGTGCTCTGCCCTCCGCGTGGGCGTCTCCCGCGGCCCGGGTGGCGTCGCACATCGCCCTGGCCGTCGTCTCGTACTGGTGGGAGTTGGCGCCGGACTCGGCGAGGTCCCGCGCCGCCCACAGCAGATCCACCGCCCGCCGCAGCAACTCCGTCCCCGCCGACTGCCGTACGCAGGCCAGCAGCGGGGCCGCCTCCGTGTACAGCCAGTCGAGCGCGGCGCTGCCGCCGGTGAAGGTCAGGCCGGGGTACTGCGTCGTCTCCAGGTGGTCCACCAGGCGGTCGCCGGGGCGCTCGATGGCGTACACGCCTGCGGCCGTGGCGAGGTAGAAGTCGAGCAGGCGCGACATCGCGGCGGCCCGTTCGCCCGGCGGCTGTTCGTCGCGTTCGGCGCACGCACGCGCGTAGAGCCGTACGAGGTCGTGGTAGCGGTAGCGGCCGGGTGCCGCCGACTCCAGCAGCGAGGTGTCGACGAGGGATTCGAGGAGTTCCTCGGTGTCGTCGAGGGGCAGGTCGAGGACCGCGGCGGCGGCGGCCAGGGACATGTCGGGGCCGTCCGCGAGGCCCAGCAGCCGGAAGGCGCGGGCCTGGGCGGCCTCCAGCTGCCCGTAGCCCAGCTCGAAGGTGGCCTTCACGGCCAGGTCGCCGGCCTGCAGTTCGTCCAGGCGGCGCCGCTCGTCGGCGAGCTTCGCCGCGAGGACGGAGACGGTCCAGGTGCGGCGGGCGGCCAGCCGGGAGGCGGCGATCCGGATGGCCAGCGGCAGGAAGCCGCAGGCCGCGACCACGTCCAGCGCGGACTGGCGTTCCGACTCGACGCGCTCGGTGCCGACGATCTTCGTGAAGAGCTGGAGGGCTTCTTCCGGCGACATCACGTCGAGGTCGACCAGATGCGCGCCGGCCAGGTCGACCATCCGTACCCGCGAGGTGACCAGCGCGGCGCAGCCCTCGGTGCCGGGCAGCAGGGGCCGGACCTGGGCCGCGTCCCGGGCGTTGTCGAGGAGGACCAGGACCCGGCGGCCGTCGAGCACCGAGCGGTACAGCGCCGCCCGCTCCTCCAGGGTGTCCGGAATGGACGAGTCCGGGGTGCCGAGCGCGCGCAGGAATGCGCCCAGGACGGCCTCCGGCGCCGCGGCCCGCGCGCCCGCGCCCTGCAGATCGACGTACAGCTGACCGTCCGGGAAGGCGACGCGCGACTGGTGGGCGACGTGGACGGCGAGCGTGGTCTTGCCGACGCCGCCGATGCCGGCCAGCGCGGAGACGGCCATCACGCGGCCCTCGGCGCTCGCGAGGACCTCGCACAGTTCGGAGACGAAGGACGTGCGTCCGGTGAAGTCCGGCACGGTCGCGGGCAGTTGGGCGGGACGCACCGGGGCGGCAGCGGTCTCGGGGGCCAGCGGCGCCGAGGGTTCGGCGAGGCCGGGGTCGGCCCGGAGGATGCGCTGCTGCAGTTCCTGGAGGTCCGGGCTCGGGTCCACGCCCAGCTCGTCGGCGAGCAGCCGCCGGGTGTCGGCGTACGCGGCCAGGGCCTCGGCCTGGCGGCCCGAGCGGTACAGCGCCAGCATCAGCAGTTCCCGCAGCCGCTCCCGCAGGGGGTGCGCCGCGGTGAGCGCGGTGAGTTCGGAGACGGCCTCGGCGTGGCAGCCCTGTTCGAGGTCCATGTCCAGGCGGGACTCGGTGAGCTGGAGCTTCCACTCCTGCAGCCGGGTGCGCTGGGTCTCCGCGTACGGGCCGGGGACGCTCGCCAGGACCTCTCCGTCCCACAGGCTCAGCGTCTTGTTCAGCAGGGCGCGCGCATGGCACAGATCGCCCCTGCTCTTGGCCTTCTCCGCGTCGGCCGCGAGCTCCTGGGCCAGCGCGAGGTCGAGGGTGGCGCCGCCGCCGGAGGCGTCGGTGAGCCGGATCGCGTACCCGCCGGACTCGCTGACCAGGACGCCGGGGGAGAGGATCTTGCGCAGGCGCGAGGCGTACGTGCGCACGGCCGCCAGCGCCTGGGACGGCGGGTCGTCGCCCCACAGGGCGTCGATCAGCTCGCCGGACGTCGCCGTGCGGCCCTCACGGAGCAGCAGGGCGGCCAGCAGGGCGCGTTGCTGAGGGGACCCCGTGGGCAGCGCCTGTGCCCCACGCCAGGCGCGCACCGGCCCGAGCACACTGAAGCGCAGGGCCACCGATTCCTCGGGATCCCACTGCTCCGGTACTCGCGGTACACCGTCCATCGCTGTCCCCCTGCCGAACCGTCATGACAACCAGGCCAGTTTGCCTTGTTCATGGCGGATGCGTCAGCCGTGGGAGACACCGATCACAGGCCGCCATGCCAAGTTCACGCATCCCCTCACAGGGCCCACACTCCGTAGTCGCAACCCCGCGGGGCGGCCCCCGCATTCCGGAGACCGCTCTCCAGTAGCTGACGGATCGTCAGATCGGCGTTACCGTACAGAGCATGGAGACCTTCCCGAAGATCATCTCGGTGGACGACCACACGGTGGAGCCCCCCAACGTCTGGCGGGACCGGCTCCCGTCGAAGTACCAGGACATCGGCCCGCGCGTCGTACGCGCCCCGCTGAAGGAAATGACCTTCCTGGGCGGAAAGTTCGCGCCCGTCATGGGCAGCCCAGGCGACGACGGCCCGATCGGCGACTGGTGGGTCTACGAGGACCTGCACCGCCCGCTCACCCGCCTCGACACCGCCGTCGGCTACGACAGGGACGAGATCAAGCTGGAGATCATCACGTACGAGCAGATGCGGCCCGGCTCGTACGACGTCCCGCAGCGCCTCGCCGACATGGACGTCAACCACGTGCAGTCCGCGCTCTGCTTCCCGACCTTCCCCCGGTTCTGCGGCCAGACGTTCACCGAGGCCGCCGACCGCGAACTGGCGCTGCTCTCGGTGCGGGCCTACAACGACTGGATGGTCGAGGAGTGGTGCGGGCCCGAGGCGCGGGGCCGGCTGATACCGCTCACGCTCATCCCTCTGTGGGATCCGCGGCTCGCCGCGCAGGAGGTGCGGCGCAACGCCGCCCGCGGAGTGCGGGCCGTCGCCTTCTCCGAGATACCTCCGCACCTCGGACTGCCCTCCGTTCATACGGACGAGTGGGATCCGTTCCTCGCCGCCTGCGACGAGACCGGCACGGTCATCGCCATGCACATCGGGTCGAGCAGCCGGATGCCCTCCACCTCCGCCGACGCACCGCCCGCCGTCGGCTCCACCATCACCTTCGCCAACTGCTGTTTCTCGATGGTCGACTGGCTGATGAGCGGCAAGTTCGAGCGCTTCCCGAACCTGAAGGTCATGTACGCGGAGGGCCAGATCGGCTGGATCCCCTACATCCTCGAACGCGCCGACGTGGTGTGGGAGGAGAACCGCGCCTGGGGCGGCGTCGCGGACAAGGTCCACCGCCCGCCCTCCGAACTCTTCACCGAGCACGTCTACGGCTGCTTCTTCGACGACGCCTTCGGCCTGAGGAACCTGGACGCCATCGGTGTCGGCAACGTCCTCTACGAGACCGACTACCCCCACTCCGACTCCACCTGGCCCGAGTCACGCCAGGTCGGCGAGGCCCAGATGGGCCACCTGGACGCGGACGTCGTCGACCGGATCGTCCGCCGCAACGCGATCGACCTGCTGGGGCTCACGGACGACGGCCTGTGGGCGTCGGCGAAACGGGAGTGAGGCGCCCGGTCCGCCCCTGGAGCGACGGCTGTTCCCCAATGGCCCGGATGGGCTGAATGCAACCCTTGTGGTGATCTTCGGTTCATGACGAGCCTTGTCATGACCAAATCATTACTGGTTCCAGGGGGAACAGATGAGAGGAAGAGAAAGAGGAAGAAGAAGACGGACGGTGTCAGGGACGGTCGCCGCCACCGCGGCGGCCCTCGCCCTGGCCTGGACCCCGGGCGCCCAGGCGGCCGTCCCGGCGTCCCCGGGGGCCCCGGCGCCCGCCGAGTCGTCGGCGGCGCCCGAGACCCGGTGCACCCTCGGCAGCGGTGAATGGACCCGCTGCCTCGACGTCGACGCCGCACTGGACCGCGCGCCCGCCGTCGGCGGCGACGCCACGCTCACCGTCGGCCTCAGCTCGTCGGCCACGCTGGACGACGTGAAACTGAAGGTGGAACTGCCCGCGACCCTGACGTGGCGCGAGGCGCCGGCGGGGTTCACGCAGGACCGCAGGAACTCCGCCAGACCGGAGGCGTACGGCGCGGTGAACGCCGCCGAGCGCACCCTCGACGTCAAGGCCGGGCAGCGGTTGAGCTTCACCGGCACGGTGAACGCGCTGCGTGCCGCGTCCGCGTCGATCCGGGTGCAGGCGGTGTCCCCCGAGGGGGCGCCGTTCAGCAGCGATCCTGCCGTCGTGCCGCTCACCGTCGGCAAGAAGTCGTTCCTGGGGTACGGGAAGGGGCCGTTCGGCACGGCGCGGGTGCCTGAGGGGGCCGTACCGGCCAAGACCACCGGGCGGTTCGAGCCGGTCGGGGACGAAGGGCTCCCCACGCCCCACTCCGACGACGAGAAGCGCCCCGGCATCCAGGCGACCTCGTGCGTCAGGGGCAGCTGGACCTACCTCATCGGCAACACCTTCCACCCGTCACGCAACTTCGAGGTGCAGGTCTGGGACGAGGACGGCGTCTCCGACGACCTCCTGGCGGTCGGCACCACGGACGCCAACGGCGCGTACAACCTGTGCTTCGACAACGACGACGGCCTCTTCGGCGGCGGCCAGGACGTCTACCTCAAGTTCGTCGCGTTCACCGTGCACTACAGCATCCGGGACAACAGCGACGACGTGTACGAGTTCCAGTTCGAGACGCGGAACAACATCGCCGACGGGGCGACCCTCGACTACGGACGCCGACTGCCGTCCAACCCGGACCAGTTCAGGGCGCTTCGCGCCTTCGAGTACGCCGACAACGCGGCCACCTGGACGCCGGGCCGCTGCTGGGACCGTGACGACACCGACTGCCGTCACATCGGCATCGTCTGGCCGACCGACGAGGGAGGCACCTTCTACGACCCCGGCGACGACGAGGTCAACCTGGAGGACCTGCAGGCGGAGAACCCCTGGACCGTCGCGCACGAACTGGGCCACGGGGTGATGGACGACGTCTACAAGGACTACCAGCCGGACATAGGCCCCGACTGCCGCCAGCACTTCGTGCACCTGGCCGAGAAGGCGGAATGCGCCTGGGTCGAGGGCTTCGCCGACTGGTACGGCACCGAGGTCGTCGAACTCTTCGGCAACCCCGCCTCGTTCGACTTCGACACCCCCACCTGGGGAGACCCGGCCGACTGGGACAACGGCCCGAACGTGGAGGGCCGGATCGCCGGCGCCCTGCGCGACCTCGTGGACAGCGGTGACGAACCCAGCTGGGACAGCTACGGCGAGGGAGAGGCCAACGTATGGGAGGTGTTCCTCGACCATCGGTCGGACACCTTCCAGCAGTACTGGCAGCAGCGCGGAACCGACGGCTACAACGTCGGCGACGCCCCGCAGGCCTCCCTCTTCCAGAACACCATCGACCTCGCCCCCGGCTTCCGGGAGCCCCTGACCGCCGGCGCCGAGAGGGTGCGGCCGACTCCGAACCCGCCCGGGCGGCACAACTACCGCTACGACACCGCGTTCCGCTTCTGGTCCGTCGTCGCCCTGCGTCCCGGCGCGAACGACGACTACGAGCTGGAGCTGTACGACGACCGCGCGATGACCCAGCGGCTGGGGCAGAGCCTGTCCGGCCGGGGCGCCACCGACTTCATCGCGGTCGACTCCAACGTCAACAACAGGGAACCGGGCGACTACTACCCGCGGGTCACGCACAACTTCGGCACCGACCCGTACGTCATCGAGGTCGCCGACGGCGGCAAGCTGCTCCCGCTCACCGGTGACCAGCGCACCATGGGCAACAACGACCTCGTGGAGGTCTGGGACACCTGCACCGACGCGAAGCGGTCGATCACCGTGACCCCGTCCGGCGCGGCGCAGGACGCCGAGCTGTACGTGGTCGCCTCGCGGCCGGGTCCGGACACCTCGGTGATCGGACGCCAGCAGATCCTCACCGGCTCGGTGTCCGGCGGCGCCGGCGAACCCGAGAGCGTCGAGTTCACGCCGCCCGCCGGTCTGGACTGCTTCGGCGTGATCCTGATCAACAAATCGGGCAGCGGCACGTACTCACTGGCCGTGAGCTGAGCGAACACCGAAGGGCGCGGGGCCCGCACCGCACAAGGAGTCCGCGCACACGCCTTGTCTGACGGTCCGTCAGCTACGACGATGGGAATCGTCCGAGACCGATGACGGATCGTCAGATGAGAGGTGCCGCTCATGCAGGTCCCGCCCGGGGAGCCCGAAGGGCGACTGGCGTACGGGATGCAGCTCCCGGTCCAGTCGCAGAGCACCCTCTACGCCGAGGCGTGGGAGGCCGACGCCGGCCCGGACGATCTCGTGGAGATCGCCCGGGCCGCCGACGCGTCCGGCTTCGCGTACCTCGCGAGCTGCGACCATGTCGCCGTCCCGCGCCGCCTCGCCGCCGCGATGAGCACGGTCTGGTACGACCCCGTCGCCACGCTCGCCTTCCTGGCCCCGGTGACCGAGCGCGTACGGCTGCTCAGCCACGTCGCCGTCGTCGGACTGCGGCACCCCCTCGCCACCGCCAAGCAGTACGCGACCCTCGACCACCTCAGCGGCGGACGGCTGATCCTCGGGGTCGGCGCCGGACACGTACAGGAGGAGTTCGAGGCGCTGGGGGTGGACTTCGAGCGGCGCGGGGCGGTCCTCGACGAATGCATCGACGCGTTGCGGGCCGCGCTCGGGCCCGAGGAGTTCCCGTCCCACCACGGGAAGCTGTACGACTTCGAGGGGCTCGGCCAGTTGCCCCGGCCCGCGCAGGAACACGTACCTGTGTGGGTCGGCGGGTCCTCGCCCGCGGCCGTGCGGCGGGCCGCGGTCCGGGGGGACGGGTGGCTGCCGCAGGGCGATCCCCGGGAGCGGCTGCCCGAGCAGATCGCTCTGCTCGGGCGGTTGCGGGAGTCCGCGGGGGTTGCCGCGCCGCTCACCGTCGGCGCCATCACCGAGCCGCTGTACGTGGGGCGGCCCTCGTGGGCCGTGGGGCGGCGGACCGTCTCCGGCTCCGCGGAGGAGATCGCCGAGTCGCTGCGGGCGTACGCGGCGATGGGGGTGCATCAGATCCAGGTGCGGTTCCGGTCGCGGAGCCGGGCCGAACTGACCGATCAGATCGCCGCGTTCGGGTCGGGGGTCGGTCCGCTGCTCGGGTAGGGGGCCGGGCCCGTACCCGTACCCGTACCCGGCTGCGGGTGCGTCGTGGCTGGTCGCGCAGTTCCCCGCGCCCCTGACGGGGGAGGGGGCCGGCCCCGTACCCGGCTGCGGGTGCGTCGTGGCCGGTCGCGCAGTTCCCCGCGCCCCTTTCGGGCGCGCTCTTCGCTTAAGGAGTGATCATGGGCAAGTTGGACGGTCGGGTCGTCGTCGTCACCGGGGCGGCTCGGGGGCAGGGGGAGCAGGAGGCGCGGCTCTTCGTGGAGGAGGGGGCCTCGGTCGTCGTCGCCGATGTGCTCGACGAGCAGGGGGAGACCCTCGCCAAGGAGCTGGGGGCCCGCGCCCGGTACGTACACCTGGACGTGAGCCGCGAGGACGACTGGACCGCCGCGGTGGCGCTGGCGAAGGACGCGTACGGCAAGGTCGACGGGCTCGTCAACAACGCCGGCATCCTGCGTTTCAACGCCCTCGTCGACACCCCCCTCGACGAGTTCATGCAGATCGTGCGGGTCAACCAGGTCGGCGTCTTCCTCGGCATCAAGGCCGTGGCCCCCGAGATCGAGGCGGCCGGCGGCGGGACGATCGTCAACACCGCCTCGTACACCGGGCTCACCGGCATGGCGTACGTCGGCGCGTACAGCGCGAGCAAGCACGCCATCGTCGGCCTCACGCGCGTGGCCGCGCTGGAGCTGGCGCCGAAGGGGATCCGCGTCAACGCCGTCTGTCCCGGCGCGATCGACACCGCCATGAGCAATCCGGCCCTGCTCGACCCGGCGGCGGACGCCGGTTCGGCGGACACCGGCTCGGCGGAGGCCGCGGAGGCGGCTGCGGCGGCCGTCGCCAAGTTCTACCGCAAGCTCGTGCCGATGGGCCGGATCGGTCGGGCCGAGGAGGTGGCCCGCCTCGCCCTGTTCCTGTCCGGTGACGACTCCTCCTACATCACCGGCCAGCCCTTCGTGATCGATGGAGGGTGGCTGGCGGGCGTGAGCGCGCTGTGAGCCGTGGCGGGGCGCGGAGAGGTACATGTGACGGGCCGTCAGCTATTGACGCCTCACGAGTGCGGTGCCACAGTCGGCGGCAGGTCAATCTGACGATGCGTCAGGTTCGGCGTTCGCCGGACGGATGACGGACACAGGGGACGGTGAACCTCCTTGGAATTCGGGCTCTTTGTACAGGGATACGTGGGCAAGCGGGCCGAGACCGACCCGCTCGCGGAGCACAAGGCGCTGATGGAGGAGACCGAGTACGTCATCCAGGCCGACAAGTCCGGCTTCAAGTACGCCTGGGCGTCGGAGCACCACTTCCTGGAGGAGTACTCGCACCTGTCCGCCAACGACGTCTACCTCGGCTACCTGGCGCACGCCACCGAGCGCATCCACCTCGGATCGGGCATCTTCAACCCGCTCGCCCAGGTCAACCACCCCGTGAAGGTCGCCGAGAAGGTCGCCATGCTCGACCATCTCACCGAGGGCCGCTTCGAGTTCGGCAGCGGACGCGGGGCCGGCTCGCACGAGATCCTCGGCTTCCTCCCCGGCATCACCGACATGAATTACACCAAGGAGATCTGGGAAGAGACCATCGCCGAGTTCCCCAAGATGTGGCTCCAGGACGAGTACGTCGGCTTCCAGGGCAAGCACTGGCAGCTCCCGCCGCGCAAGATCCTGCCGAAGCCGTACGGGAAGTCGCACCCCGCCATGTGGTACGCCGCCGGGTCGCCGCCCTCGTACGCCATGGCCGCCCGCAAGGGGCTCGGGGTGCTCGGGTTCAGCGTGCAGAAGGTCTCCGACATGGAGTGGGTCCTTGAGCAGTACAAGACGGCCGTCGTCGAGGCCGAGCCGGTCGGGGACTTCGTCAACGACAACGTGATGGTGACGACGACCGCGGTCTGCGCGCCCACCCACGACGAGGCGGTACGGGTCGCCGTGAGCGGTGGGCTGCACTATCTGCCCTCGCTCGTCTTCCGCTACCACGACACGTTCCCGCGGCCCGAGGGCTTCCCCGTCTGGCCGGAGACGCTGCCGGAGTACAACGAGGAGTTCATCGAACTGCTCATCGCGGAGGAGCTGCTGATCTGCGGGGACCCGGACGAGGTGCTCACGCAGTGCAAGCGGTGGGAGCAGGCCGGGGCCGATCAGTTGTCGTTCGGGCTGCCCGTCGGGGTGCCGAAGGAGGAGACGCTGCAGACGATCCGGCTGATCGGGGAGCACGTGATTCCGAAGATCGATACGGATCCTGTGCATCGGACCACGCGGTTCCGTGGGGCTGTTTGAGGGTCGTGGGTGGGTGCGGGTCCGGTGGGGGCCGTTCGCGCAGTTCCCCGCGCCCCTGGGTGGGTGTGCCCGCCGCAAGCCAGAAGGTGTCAGGAGATGAGGGGCTGTCGTGCTGGACCATCTGATCAGAGGTGCGCGAGTCGTCGACGGGTCGGGGCGGCCCGCCTTCGTCGCCGATGTGGGGATTCGGGACGGGCGGATCGCCGTCGTCGGGGCGGTCGCCGAGGAGGCGCGGACGTCCGAGGACGCCTCCGGGCTCGTCCTCGCCCCCGGGTTCGTGGATCCCCACACGCACTACGACGCGCAGCTCTTCTGGGACCCGTACGCGACCCCCTCGCTGAACCACGGGGTGACGACCGTGGCGGGCGGCAACTGCGGCTTCACGCTCGCGCCCCTGAACCCCGACCGGCCCGAGGACGCCGACTACACGCGGCGGATGATGTCCAAGGTCGAGGGGATGTCGCTGGTCGCCCTTGAGGAGGGCGCGCCGTGGAGCTGGCACTCCTTCGGCGAGTACCTCGACGCCCTGGAGGGCCGGATCGCCGTCAACGCCGGCTTCATGGTGGGGCACTGCGCGCTGCGGCGGTACGTGATGGGTCCCGACGCGGTCGGCGGGCAGCCGTCGGACGAGCAACTGGCGGCGATGGTCGCGCTGCTCGACGAGGCGATGGAGGCCGGGGCCTGGGGGCTGTCCACCACCCAGTCGTCCACGCACTCCGACGGCGACGGGAAACCGGTCGCCTCCCGGCACGCCGGTCCCGCCGAACTCCTCGCCCTCTCCCGGGCGGTGGGCGAGCACGAGGGCACCCAGATCGAGGCGATCGTGGCGGGCTGCCTCGACCAGTTCAGCGACGACGAGATCGACCTGTTCGTGGAGATGAGCGCGGCGGCCGGCCGGCCCCTGAACTGGAACGTCCTGACGATCGACGCGGCCGTGCCCGAGCGCGTGCCACGGCAGCTGGCGGCGAGCGAGCGGGCCCGTAAGGCCGGTGGACGGATCGTGGCGCTCACGATGCCGATCCTCACGCCGATGAACATGTCCCTGGGCACCTTCTGCGCCCTCAACCTCATCCCCGGCTGGGGCGAGATCCTGGGCCTGCCGGTGCCCGAACGGATCGCGAAACTGCGCGACCCCGGCGTCCGCGCCGAGATGCTGCGGCGCGCCGACTCCAAGGAGGCGGGCGTCTTCCGCCGCCTCGCGGACTTCGGCCGGTACGTCATCGGGGACACGTACAGCACGGAGAACGAGGGTCTGACCGGCCGCGTCGTACGGGACATCGCGGCCGAGCGCGGCCAGGAGCCCTTCGAGACGCTGGTCGAGATCTGTGCCGCCGACCACCTCCGTACGGTCCTGTGGCCGATGCCGACCGACAACGACCCCGACTCGTGGACCCTGCGCCAGGAGACCTGGCGGCACGAGGACGTCATGCTCGGCGGTTCGGACGCGGGCGCCCATCTGGACCGGATGTGCGGGGCCCCGTACACGACCCGGTTCCTGGGGGATTGCCTGCGCGGCCGGAAACTCGTCACGCTGGAGCAGGCGGTGAAGATGCTCACGGACGATCCGGCACGGCTCTTCGGGCTCCGTGGGCGCGGACGGATCGCGGAGGGTTTCCATGCGGACCTCGTGCTCTTCGACCCGGAACGGATCGACGCAGGCAAGGCCACCCTGGTGCACGACCTGCCGGGAGACAGCCCGCGCCTCGACTCCAAGGCGATCGGCGTCACGGCCGTGTGGGTCAACGGCGTCGAGTCGATACGCGACGACGTGGTGACCGGGGCCGTACCGGGCAAGGTGCTCAGGTCGGGACGCGACACGCACACGGTGAGCACGAAGTGACGGGCGCGCCGATCGCTTCCGTGCGGGGGCTGTACATCGGCGGCTCGTGGGTGGAGCCGGACGGCGGCCACTACGAGGTGATCGACCCGGCGACCGAGGAGGTCGTCGGGTGGGCGCCGGAGGCCTCGCGGGATCAGGTGCACGCGGCGGCAGGCGCGGCCCGCGAGGCCTTCCGGACGTGGTCGCGCACGACACCCGAGGAACGGGCGGCGGTCCTGCACCGGGCGGCCGAGGAGATCCGCCGCAACCTCGTCCCGTACGCCGAACTGGCCCAGGCGGAGACGGGGGCCACCACCGGCACCGCGCGCGGGATGCAGGTGGGGGTCGGGGCGGCCCGATTCCAGCGGTACGCGCGCGTGGAGCCCGTCGAGGAGCCGCTGCCCCCGCAGATCAACGAGGCGGGCCCGTTCGGCGGGGCCGCCGTGCTGGGCGCGCTCGCCGTACGCCGTCCGGTGGGCGTGGTCACCTGCATCACGTCGTACAACAACCCCTGGGCGAACCCGGCCGGCAAGATCGCCCCGGCGCTCGCCATGGGCAACACGGTCCTCGTGAAACCCGCCCCGCAGGACCCGCTCTCCGTCTACCGGATGGCCGAGGTGCTGGAGGCGGCGGGCGTACCGCCCGGAGTCGTGAACGTCGTCTCCGGCTCGCGGGCGGAGGCCGGGGAGGCGGCCGTCGACTCGGACGACGTCGACATGGTGAGCTTCACCGGCTCCACGGCGGTCGGCCGGCGCATCGCCGAGGTGTGCGGGCGCGGGATGAAACGCCAGCTGATGGAGCTGGGCGGCAAGGGGGCGGCGATCGTCTTCGAGGACGCGGACCTGGAGTCGGCGGTCCGGGGCATCGGCACGACGTTCTCCTTCTACAGCGGCCAGATCTGCACGGCCCCGACACGGGTGCTCGCACAACGCCGGATCTACGACCGCCTGGTCACGCAACTATCCCTCTACGCCACCCGATTGCCGGTGGGCGACCCCCGCTCCCCGTCCACGGTCGTCGGCCCGCTGATCTCGGCGACGCACCGGGACCGCGTCGAGTCCTACATCGAACTGGGCCGCAAGGAGGGCGCGCGGGTGGTCACGGGCGGCGAACGCCCACCGCTCGACCGGGGCTTCTACGTGGCCCCGACCCTCCTGGCGGACTGCACGCCCGACATGCGGGTGGTCCGCGAGGAGATCTTCGGCCCGGTCGTCGTGGTCGTCCCCTTCGACGACGAGGAGGAGGCCGTCGCCCTGGCCGACAACACCGACTACGGCCTGATCGACTACGTCTGGTCCGGCGACGTCTCCCGAGCCTTCCGCGTGGCATCCCGCCTCCGCGCCGGCGGAGTGGGCATCAACACGGTGGGCCGCAACATGGAGGCCCCCTTCGGCGGCTTCAAACAGAGCGGAGTGGGCAGAGACGTGGGCTCGTACGCCCTGACCGCCTATTCGGAACTCCAGTCACTGGTGTGGCCGGGCTGACCGGCCTCCGCGCTTCCCGTCATCGTCGCCTCCGCCGGATCCGGCGCCTTCAGCGGATGCCGAAGGTGAGCGGGGTCGCGATGCCGAGCGACCGCTCGGTGGCGCCGACGGCCTTTCCGTTCACGCGAGCCGTGAGGGTGAGACGGCGGGCGTCACGGTCGAGGCCGTCGGCTCCCGCGAACCGGAACCTGAACTTCCGTGCGGAGTCGGCGGGCAGCGTCCCAAGAGGCATGGTCAGCGTCTCGGCGAACACCGAGCCGTCGTCCGGAGCGGTGACGTCCTTCCAGCCGCTGCCGTCGTTCCACTGGGTGCGCAGGGCCGTGGTCGCGGACCGGGACCCCGGGACCTCGCAGACACCCGTGTCCGACGGATCGTCCGAACCCGCCGGGCAGGCAAGGAACTCCGCCTGGACCTGAGCGTTCGGATAGGCGCTGCGAGAGTGGTTGGTGACCGTGTAGACCACCTCGGTCCAGCCTTCCTCGCGCAGGACCCCGGGCTCCTTCGGGGAGACGACGGAGAGGGCCAGGGTGGCAAGCATCGCGGTCTTGTGGTTGCGCAGGAGGGTGCGGGAGCCGTCCGTCATGGTGACGTCCACCGGTAGGCCGTCGCCTTCGACCCCGGAAGCGACGTGTGGCGTGATGCGCAGGAACGCGAGGGAGCTGCCGCTCGGCAGATTCATGCGGAAGGTACCGGTCGACGTCTTGTCACCGGGGGTGAGTCCGACCTTCTGCCAGCCGCCGTCGAGCTTGCGCTCCAGGCCCGGCCGGGGGTCGCCGGGCCGACCGAGCCCGATACGGACCCGCACGGCGACATCCTTACGGGCCCGCCCCTCGTTGGAGAGATCGAGCGCCATGGAGAGCTGGGTGTCCCCACGGGTGCCGACGGTCGTCATGGAGAGCCGCACCGGTGACGGGGGCGACGCACTCGGCTCCGGATCGGGCGATGGTCCGCCGCTGCCGCACGCTGTCACGACAGCGGTTACAACGGTGAGTACGGCAAGGACGCGCGCACGACGTACGAACCTCAACTGTCCCCCAGAACCGTGACTGTGACTGCGTATGCGACCGGGACCATCAGACATCGAGTTGCTCATGGACCAGAACCGGCACTCCGGGGGCGAACGCGGCGACGGCGGCCCGGAGGCGCTCGGGGTCGAGGCGCCAGCGGTTGACGGGGCGGCTGGCCAGGAAGAGGTCGTGGTCGACGTGGGGAGCGAGTTTCGTCGTCTGCTCCGGGCGGAGTCCGGCGTTCTGGCCCGGCAGGGGCGGTGCTCCTGCCCGTCGCCGGAGACCGACGTAGGTCATCGACGGGCCTGCCATGCGCTGCTGCCACAGCACGACCGAGGTGATGTCCTCCCACGGCACGAACGCGGTCTGCGCCTTGTACCGGGCCGGAGCACCGCCGAGCAGTACGCCCTCGCCGTCGACGCGGAAGGCGACGAGCGGTGCCCATCCGGCGCCCGCCAGCACCTGGATCAGTGAGCGGCTGAAGCGGACCTCGTACACGGCGTCATGGGAATCAGGCATGGCCAGAGGCTATCGGGACGCTGTTCGTCCCGGCCCGGCCGTCTAGCCTGTGCGGCATGCAGCAGGCTAGAAGGCGTGATCGGCGACCGGACCACCGCGCGGGCGCGGTGCGGGCCCGGCAGCAGGCTGCGGCCTTCGCGGTCGAGGGCGCCGATGTCGTGCTCGTCGGCTATTTCTCCGGCAAGCAGAAGGACTTCGCCGCGTTGATGGATGTGGCGGCCCAGCAGCTGACGGAGCGCGGGGCGCGGGTGGTGGGCCGCATCGTGCAGCGGCGCGGGGTCTCGGCCGGTGGCGTCGGAAAGATGGGCCTCCCTTACTCCTCACGGACTCTCCTGAGCTACGGAAAGGTCCGCGAAGCGGCCGCTCTCTGCGAAGGGACCGGAGCCGACGCGGCGGTCTTCCTGCCGCCCCTGACCGAACGCCAACGCCGCGTCCTGCCGGGGCTGCTCGGCTGCCCCACGGTGAGCCTCACCGATGCCCTGACGATGGATGCCCTGCCGGGGGACTGATGGCGGATTGACGGCGGACTGATCGGGTTGCTTCCTCGCGCCCCCACCGCCGGGCCACCCGCACCCAGCCCCAGCGCCCAGCCCCAGCGTCCAGCGCTCCAGAGTGGCGTCCTCGCTCTCGGCGGGTTCCACCGCGGTGGTCGCCACCTGGTCAGCGGCGCCGCAATGCCGGGTCCAGCAAGGACGGTGGGGTGTCGTTCTTCTCGTCCGGTGCCAGGTCCGTGCCCGGAGGGACGATCGTGTCTATCGCGTCCAGGACGTCGGGCGGCAGCACCGTGTCCGCCGCCAGCTGTGCGTGCAGGTGGTCCAGTGTGCGCGGGCCGATCAGTGCGCTCGTCACCCCGGGGTGCGCCGTCACGAAGCCGAGGGCCAGTTGGATCAGGGTCAGGCCGGACTCGTCCGCGACCCGGGCCAGTTGTTCGACGGCGTCGAGCTTGGCCCGGTTGGCCGGGACGGCCGTGTCGAAGCGCTGCGGCATGAACGCCGAGCGGTTGGTGGTGACCTCCCGGCCCTCCCGGACCGCCCCGGACAGCCAGCCCGAGGCCAGCGGGCTCCACGCCAGCACCCCGAGGCCGTACTCCTCGGCCACCGGCAGGACATGCGTCTCGATCCCGCGCTGCAGGATCGAGTAGGCCGGCTGCTCGGTGACGTAACGGCCCAGGTGGTGCTCCCGGGCGGCCCACTGCGCCTGCACGATCCGGTACGCCGGGAAGGTCGAGGAGCCGAAGTAACGGATCTTGCCCGCGCGTTGCAGATCGGTCAGGGCCGACAGGGTCTCCTCGTCGCTGGTGGCCGGGTCCCACCGGTGGACCTGGTAGAGATCGACGTGGTCGACACCGAGGCGCCGCAGGCTGTCGTCCAGCGCGGTGACCAGCCAGCGCCGTGAACCGCCCCGGTGGTTGCGCTCGTCGCCCATCGGCAGGTACGCCTTCGTGGCCAGCACGATGTCGTCGCGGCGGCCGGCGATGGCCTTGCCGACCATCTCCTCGGACTCCCCGGCGCTGTAGGCGTCGGCGGTGTCGATGACGTTGACCCCGCCCTCAAGGGCGGCGTCGACGATCGCGGTGGCCTCCTCCTGGGTGGTGCGCCCGATCCTGCCGAAGTTCATCGCGCCGAGCGCGAGGGAGCTGACCTGCACACCTGTGCGGCCCAACGTGCGGTACTGCATGGCTGTGTTCCTCCAGGCATTGCGGCCCCGCCGCGACCTCTTCGATAAGCGGAGCGTTGTTCCGTTAAATATACGGAGCGTTGCTCCGCTTTGCAAGGGCGGTCGGCGCTCCCGCATTCAATAGCGACGCTACGGTCGAGGGGTAGCGTCGATACGGCTTCGGTGTTAGCGTTGCTTCTGTCGGGGAGCGAGCAGCGCTACCCGCCGAGACGAGGAGCATCGTCATGACCGAGCAGGCCGGCACCGGTGCAGGTACCGACACCACCACCCGCGTCGCCATCGTCACCGGCGGCTCCCGCGGGATCGGCCGGGAGACCGCGGAGCGCCTGGCCGCCGACGGATTCGCCGTCGTCGTCAACTACGCGGGCAACCAGACGGAGGCCGACAAGGCCGTCGGTGCGATCACCGAGGCGGGCGGCAAGGCGTTCGCCTTCCGCGCCGACGTGGCCGACGAGACCGAGATCGCGGCCCTCTTCGACGCCACCGAGTCGACGTACGGCGGGATCGACGTCGTCGTGCACGCGGCCGGCGTCATGACCCTGGCCCCCGTCGTCGACACCGACCTCGACGCCCTGGACCGTATGCACCGCACCAACATCCGCGGCACCTTCGTCGTCGACCAGCAGGCCGCGCGCCGGCTGCGCAAGGGCGGCGCGATCCTCAACTTCTCCACCAGCGTGCTGGCGCTCGCCCTCCCCGGCTACGCGGGATACGCGGCCACCAAGGGCGCCGTGGAGGCGATGACCCTCATCCTGGCCCGCGAACTGCGCGGCCGGGACGTCACCGTCAACGCGGTGGCCCCCGGCCCGACCGCCACCGCCCTGTTCCTGGACGGCAAGGACGACGAGACCATCGCGCGGATGGCCGCGCAGCCGCCGCTGGAGCGCCTGGGCACGCCCGGTGACATCGCCGGGGTCGTGTCCTTCCTGGCGGGCCCGGCCGGCCGCTGGGTCAACGGCCAGGTGATCCGCGCCAACGGCGGCATCGCGTAAACACACCCCCCTCACCCCTCAGGAGTTCCGTCATGGGCAAGACGATCGTCATCACCGGGGCGGGTTCCGGCTTCGGCGCGCTCGCCGCGCGGGCGCTGGCCGGCGCCGGGCACACGGTGTACGCGGCGATGCGCGACACGGCCGGGCGCAACGCGCACCGGGTCGCCGAGGCCGAGTCCTACGCCGCCGAACACGGAGTCGACCTGCGTACCGTCGAGTTGGACGTCCTGTCGCAGGAGTCCGCGGACGCCGCCGTCGCCACGGTCCTGGCCGGGGCCGGCGCGCTGGACGTGGTCGTCCACAACGCGGGCCACATGGTGACCGGGCCCACCGAGGCCTTCACCCCGGCCGAACTGGCCGCGGTGTACGACACCAACGTGCTCGGCACCCAGCGCGTGAACCGCGCCGCACTCCCGCACCTGCGCGCCCAGGAGCACGGCCTGGTGCTCTGGGTCGGCTCGTCCTCGACCAGGGGCGGCACCCCGCCCTACCTCGCCCCGTACTTCGCCGCGAAGGCCGCCATGGACGCGCTCGCGGTGTCGTACGCCGGTGAGCTGGCCCGGTTCGGCATCGAGACGAGCATCGTGGTGCCGGGCGCGTTCACCTCGGGCACGGAGCACTTCGCGACCGGCGGCCGTCCGTCCGAGCAAACGGTGCTCCCGGCCTACGAGGAGCGGTACGCGGGCCTGATGGAGCAGGTCGCCGAGCGCCTGGCCGCCCTCGAACCGGCCGGCACCTCCGCGTCCCTGGTGGCCGACGCGATCGTCGAGGTCGTGGACGCCCCGCCCGGCAAGCGGCCCTTCCGCGTCCACGTCGACCCCTCGAACGACGGGTCGGAGGAGGTCAGCGGGGTCGCGGACCGTATCCGCGCGCAGTTCCTGGCGCGCATAGGCCTGGCCGACCTGCTCACCCCGCGACCGGCGCGCTCCCCGGCCTCCTCCCCGCGGCCCGCGGTATGACCTCGGATAGCGTCACGGCCGTGAGTACGAAAGCGCGCATTCTCGAAGTGGCGGCGGCCCTGGTCGCCCAGTCCCCCGACGGGGACGTGTCGACCAGGGCCGTGTGCGAGGGCGCCGGGGTCGGCGCCCCCGCCCTCTACCGCCACTTCGGGGACAAGGAAGGGCTCCTGTCGGCGGTCGTCGACCACGGCTGGGACAAGTACCTCGCGACCAAGCGGGACCGGCCGCCCGGCACGGACCCGATCGAGGATCTGCGGGACGGCTGGACCACCCACGTCGAGTTCGCGCGGGCGAACCCGAACCTGTTCCGCCTGATGCACTCACCCGCGATGCGTACGCCCCCGGCGGCGGCGCTGGAATCCCACCGCATCCTGACCGCGGACCTGCAACGGGCGGCGGCACAGGGCAAGTTGCGCCTCGCACCCGAGCTGGCGGCTCAGATGATCATGTCGGCGAACGTCGGCGTGGCCCTGATGCTGGTCTCCCGCCCGGCGACGTTCACGGACGAGTCGGTGTCGCGCCGGGTCCGGGACGCGGTCCACGCGACGGTGTTCACGCCGGACGTGACGGGATCGACCGCGCAGGCGGCGGCCGAACCGCCCGCGCCCAGGGTCCCCTCCACGGCGGCCCACCTGAACGCCCTTCTCCGGCAGACCCCGCCCCAGGCCCTCACCCGGGCCGAGGGCGCGCTGCTCACGGAGTGGCTGGACCGCCTGTCGAACGGGTCGGCCTGACCCGGCGGCTGTTCAGTCGCTGAGATCGACCCGCACGGTCAGCAGATTCGTCCCGAAGAGAGGGACGGCCGTGCTGTTCATGCGGGGCAAGGACTTCAGCCGGCCGCGGCCTCCACCTCGTACAGGCGTGCGCGGACAGCTGGGGCGCACACGTCCTGGGGTCCGCCCGGGGCGGCAAACTCTTGTGGGCCGAGTGCGGTCACGGGACCGCGGGTCGGTGAGCGTGCCGGAGATCCGGACCGCGGACGACCGCCCGGCACCCGCCCGCCACCGACAAGTACTGCCGACGGAAGCAGGGTTGAGGCAGGGTTCACGCGCGCCACTGCCGTCACATCTCCTATCCTCGCTGCGAAGGCGTCGGCGGCGATGCGGCGGCGATTCGGCGGGTGTCGGGGATAGAGGAAGTACGCATGGACGGGTTGAGCCCGGACGATCCGGGCTGGATAGGCAATTACCGGCTGCTCGGCAGACTCGGCGAGGGCGGCATGGGGCGGGTGTACCTGGCCCGCTCGGACCGCGGCCGTACGGTCGCGGTCAAGGTCGTCCAGGAGCAGCTGGCCCGCAAGCCCGACTTCAGGCGGCGCTTCGCGCAGGAGGTCAAGGCCGCCCAGCGGGTCGGCGGCGAGTGGACGGCCCCCGTCCTGGACGCCGACACGGAGGCGCCCACCCCGTGGGTCGCCACCGGTTACGTCGCCGGGCCCTCCCTCGCCGAGGTGGTGGACAAGCAGTACGGCCCCCTGCCGGCGAACTCCGTACGGGCCCTCGGTATCGGACTCGTGCGCGCGCTGCAGGCCATCCACGGCGCCGGGCTCGTGCACCGCGACCTCAAGCCGTCCAACGTCCTGGTGACGATCGACGGCCCCCGCGTCATCGACTTCGGCATCGCCCGCGCCCTCGACCCCGCCATGCAGTCCACCGACGGGCTGACGATGACGGGCGCCGTCGTCGGCTCGCCCGGCTTCATGTCGCCCGAGCAGGTGCGCGGCGAGCGCGTGACGTTCGCGAGCGACGTCTTCTGCCTCGGCGCCGTCCTCGCGTACACCGCGACGGGCAAGCTGCCGTTCGGCGCCGGTGAGGGCGGGATCCACTCGCTGCTCTACCGGATCGCCAGCGAGGAACCGGACCTGACCGGGATCCCCGCCCCCTGGGACCAGCTGATCGCCTGGTGTCTCGTGAAGGACCCGTCCCAACGGCCTTCGCTGGATGTGCTGTTGGCGCGCATCGAGTCCATGGAGGACACCGGCGGTGCCTGGCTGCCGGGCGAGGTGCTGGCCGAGCTTGGCCGGCACGCCGTGCAGCTCCTCAACAGCGAGGACCCGCAGAGCCCTCAGCGCCTGCAGAGCCACGCGCTCGCCGCACAGGCGCCCCCGGCCGCCGCCGCGCAGGCCCCGGCAGCCGCCCCGATCCAGGGTTTCGGACCGCCCGTCTCGTACGACCCGGCCCGCAACGCGTCCCCGCCCCCCTGGCAGCAGAGCCCCGCGCCGGGCGGCTTCCACGCCGGCAGCCCCAGCCCGCCGCCGGGCAGCCTCCACGCGGGCAGCCCCCCGCCCGGCAGCCTGCAGCCCTCGCCGCACTACTTCTCGCCGCGTCCGCCGGCCCGCTCGGCCCGGGGACTGGGCATCGGGCTGGCCGTCCTGCTCGGCCTCTACACCCTGCCCCTGCTGCTCCGGGGCGCCGTCCTGGGCGAGATCTACCTGCGGCTCGACGCGCAGGACGGCACGGCGTCCCCCGATGTGATCCGGGACTACGGGACGCTGTCCTTCGCGACGGACGCGCTGGAAGCCCTCGAATCGGCGCTGGCGCTGGCCCTGTTGATCCTGTGGCCGATCTGGTTCCAGCGCATGCGCAACAACGCCGACACCTTCGCGCCCGTACGCCTGCGCTTCGCGCCCGGTCTGGCGGCCGGCGCCTGGTTCATCCCGCTGGTCAACCTCTTCATGCCCAAGCAGATGACCAACGACATCTGGACGGCGACGGCGGGCCGGGCCCGGGGCGCCGGGCGCTGGCTGATGCACCTCTGGTGGTGGTGCTGGATCCTCTACGTCCTGGCCTACTCGAACAGCTTCTTCAGCAGCTGGTACAGCCACGACACCGTCTCCGCGGCCATGTCCGACATCATCGACACGCAGATCGCCGCGGCCACCGGAGTCGTCAGCGCGCTGGTGGCCGTCTTCTTCGTCAAGCGGCTCACCTCCATGCAGCAGAAGCGCATCGACGAGGCGGCCCGCGGCACCGGGACCGCCTGATCACCTGCGCCAGAGGGGGCCGGGCAGTCCCGAAGCCCGGCCCCGCCGACCGGTCAGAGCCCTACCGGCCCAGGAAGACCGGGTTCGTGAACGCCGCCAGCGCCCCCGGCAACGGCCCCGCCGCCTCGTGCCGCACCTCCGCGCGGACGTACGCCGCGTACTGGGCCGTCGTACGCCACTCCACCGTGCCGGAGCCCGACACCGGCAGGACGGCGCTCGTGTGCAGGACGCCCTGGTCCGTGACGAAGCGGACCGTGCAGCGCGGTGCGCCCGAGACCTCCAGGCGGACCGTGACCGGGTCGTCGCCGTCCACCCTCAACCGGCCGCCGATGCCCGCGTGTTCGCCCTTCGGACCGGTCGCCGAGAACGACAGCGACACCGCCTTCGACTCGGCCACGTACGACCGTCCCGCGCGGATGCCCTCCTGGATGGCCTCGCGGGACAGTTCGTCGGCGAGGACGACCGTCTGCGGCGTGCCGACCGGATCGGGGTCGCGGTGGGCGTCGCTGTTGCCCATCGCCGGGATCCAGTCCCGGCTCCCGCGGCCCTCCCGTACGGAGGCGACGAGCATGCTGTCCCAGTCGGCGAGCGACACCTCGTCGTCGGGCCCGTACGCGCCGTTCCACACCTCGACCGCGTCCGCCTCGCCGAAGCCGAACTTCCAGTTGCAGCCGACGCAGGTCGCGTGCGGATGGGCGGGGACGACCAGACCGCCGGCCTGCCGGATGCGGCGCGCGTACTTGCCGAAGCGGTTGTCGCGGGCCCGGTAGCGCCAGTCGACGAACGTGCCCGGGTCCGTGCCGAGCGCGACGACGTGACCGTTCCTCGTCGTCACCTCCTCGCCCAGCAGGATCAGCAGCTCGCCGTCCGGGTGGGGGCCCGCCTGATCGGCCCAGTGGGCGTGCGCGGAGTGCGTGTTGTGGTCGGACGAGTTGATGAAGTCGAGGCCCGCCGCCCGCGCGAGCGCCGCGATCTCGGCCGGGGTGCGGCGGCCGTCCGAGTACCAGGAGTGCAGATGGCAGTCGCCCCGGTACCAGGCCCGGCCGCGCCCCTTGGCCCGCGACGGCGGGTACACCGGCTCGACCGTCTCGCCCGGTTCCCCGTACGTCAGCGTGATGGTGACCTCGTACGCGAGGCCCTGCGGAGACACCGTGTAGGGGCCCAGCGCGATGTGCCAGGTGCCCTCGCGGACCGGACCCGGGACGTAGCCGGGCGTCGCGTCGTCGGCGCGGAGGAAGAACTCCGTGCGCGCGCCGCCCGACCAGCCCCTGAAGCCCCGTCCGCCCAGTTCGGTGCCGTGCTGGTCGAAGATCCCGATGTCGAGCGCGTTGCCCGCGGTGCCCGCCGGGACGGTGGGCCGCTCGTAGGTGTACGCGACCTTGATCTCCCGTACGCCGGCAGGGACTTCGACGGGCAGGTACACGAAGTCGGGCGCGCCGGTGGGCAGGGTGCCGCGCACGGTCCGGGTCTCGGACGCCCGGGCCGCGTCGGCGGCCTCGCTCGGGAAGCTCACGGTTCCCAACGTAAGCGCGGCGGCGGCCCCCGTCACGAACAGGGCGCGTCTGCCGACGCCGTGGTGTTCGTCCTCGCACATGTCTGCTGCTCCCGGTTCTCGTGAGTCATGGGCGGTGCATGGGGTGCATGGCGGTGCAGGAGTGGTACCGGCAATCCTCGTATTCAGCCGTGAACCGCGGGGCAAGGGAAGGGGATCGGCAGCTTTCGGGAACGGACCACTCGTACGACGCTCCCGTGACGCGGTGTGAATACGCGACCCTGTGAATGCCGACCGGTCGGTATCGACACGTGTGGCGCGGGCCGGTAGAGATGGGGCATGCGCATCTCCGTGACGATCTTCCTCACCGATGAGACGATCACTCCGACCCGGCTCGCCCGTGAGCTGGAGCAACGCGGCTTCGCCGGGCTCTATCTGCCCGAACACACCCACATCCCCGTGGAACGGACCACCCCGTACCCGGTGGGCGGCGACCTGCCGCCCGAGTACGGCCGCACCCTCGACCCCTTCGTCGCCCTCGGCCAGGCGTCGGCCGTCACCGAGGCGCTCGCGCTCGGCACCGGCATCACGCTCGTCACCCAGCACGACCCGATCGACCTCGCCAAGCAGGTCGCGACCCTCGACCACCTCTCGGGGGGCCGCTTCACGCTGGGGATCGGCTTCGGCTGGAACGTCGAGGAAGCCGCCGACCACGGCGTCGAGTGGCGTACGCGGCGGGAGCTGGGCCGCGACCGGATGGCCCTGATGCGGGCGCTGTGGGCCTCCGAACCGACCGCGTACGAGGGCCGGTTCGGCTCGGTGCGGGCCAGCCACGTGTACCCCAAGCCCGTGCAGAAGCCGCGCGGGCCGGTCGTCGGACCGCGCACGCTCATCGGGGGAGCGGCCGGACCCAAGCTCTTCGCGCACATCGCCGAGTACGCGGACGGCTGGCTGCCGATCGGCGGCCGGGGCCTCACCGAGTCGCTGCCCGTGCTGCGGACCGCCTGGGCCGAGGCGGGCCGCGACGCCGACAGCCTCCAGGTGGTGCCGTACGCCGTCCTGCCCGGCGCCGGGAAGCTCGCGCACTACGCGGACCTCGGCATCGAGGAGGTCGTCCTGCAGTTGCCCCCGGCCGGCGAGGACGAGGTACTGCGGGTACTGGACGAGTTCGCGCCGTACGTCTAAGGAGGGCGTCGCCGGTGTGTCGTTTGTGACGCGGCACACCGGTTATGCCTGATCACTGCGATCGTATGCTCGAAGGATGACGACTTCCGCGACCTCCGGAACCGGGCCCACCGAGAACGCCATGCGCCGCGCCCTCAAACGCGCCCGCGACGGCGTCGCCCTCGACGTCACCGAGGCCGCCGTGCTGCTCCAGGCGCGCGGCGCCGACCTGGAAGACCTGACCGCGTCCGCCGCGCGGGTGCGCGACGCGGGCCTCGCCGCGGCGGGCCGCCCCGGCGTGATCACGTACTCGAAGAGCGTCTTCATCCCGCTCACCCGGCTGTGCCGGGACAAGTGCCACTACTGCACGTTCGTCACCGTCCCGGGCAAGCTGCGCCGGGCCGGGCACGGCATGTTCATGTCCCCGGACGAGGTGCTCGACATCGCCCGCAAGGGCGCCGCGGCCGGCTGCAAGGAAGCCCTGATCACCCTCGGCGACAAGCCCGAGGACCGCTGGCCCGAGGCCCGCGAATGGCTCGACGCGCACGGCTACGACGACACGATCGCGTACGTACGGGCCATCTCCATCCGGATCCTGGAGGAGACGGGCCTGCTGCCGCACCTCAACCCGGGTGTCATGTCGTGGACCGACTTCCAGCGGCTCAAGCCCGTCGCGCCGAGCATGGGCATGATGCTGGAGACGACCGCGACCCGCCTGTGGAGCGAGCCCGGCGGCCCCCACCACGGCTCCCCGGACAAGGAGCCGGCCGTCCGGCTGCGGGTCCTGGAGGACGCCGGCCGCTCCTCCGTCCCCTTCACCAGCGGGCTGCTGATCGGCATCGGCGAGACGTACGAGGAGCGCGCGGACTCCCTCTTCGCGCTGCGGCGGGTCTCCCGTGCCTACCACGGCATCCAGGAACTGATCATCCAGAACTTCCGCGCCAAGCCGGACACGGCGATGCGCGGGATGCCGGACGCCGAGCTGGACGAGCTGATCGCGACGGTCGCCGTGGCCCGGCACATCATGGGCCCCGCCGCCTGCCTCCAGGCACCGCCGAACCTCGTCGACTCCGAGTACGCGCGGCTCATCGGCGCCGGGATCGACGACTGGGGCGGGGTCTCGCCGCTGACCATCGACCACGTCAACCCCGAGCGCCCCTGGCCGCAGATCGACCTGCTGCGCGAGCAGTCCGCCGAGGCGGGCTTCGACTTGCGCGAACGCCTCTGCGTCTACCCGGAGTTCGTGCAGCGTGGCGAACCGTGGCTGGACCCGCGCCTGCTCCCGCACGTACGCGCCCTGGCCGACCCGGAGACCGGGCTCGCCCTGCCGGACGCGGTCGTGGAGGGCCACCCGTGGCAGGAGCCCGAGGAGGCGTTCACCTCGTCGGGGCGTACGGATCTGCACGCGTCCATCGACACCGAGGGCCGCACCTTTGACCGGCGCGAGGACTACGACCACGTGTACGGCGACTGGGAGTCGCTGCGGGAGGCCGCGGCGCCCGGCATGGTCCCGTCCCGCATCGACACGGACGTACGGGCGGCCCTCGCCACCGCGGCCGACGACCCGACCCGCCTCACCGACGACGAGGCCCTCGCCCTGCTGCACGCGGACGGGCCCGCGCTGGACGCGCTCTGCCGGATCGCGGACGACGTCCGCAAGTCGGCGGTCGGCGACGACGTCACGTACATCGTCACGCGGAACATCAACTTCACCAACGTCTGCTACACCGGCTGCCGGTTCTGCGCCTTCGCCCAGCGCCGCACCGACGCCGACGCCTACACGCTCTCCCTCGACCAGGTCGCCGACCGGGCCGCGCAGGCCTGGGACGTCGGCGCGGTCGAGGTCTGCATGCAGGGCGGCATCCACCCCGACCTGCCCGGCACCGCGTACTTCGACATCGCGCGGGCGGTGAAGGAACGCGTCCCCGGCATGCACGTCCACGCCTTCTCGCCGATGGAGGTCGTCAACGGCGCCACCCGTACGGGTATGTCCATCCGCGAGTGGCTGACGGCCGCCAAGGAGGCCGGCCTCGACTCCATCCCCGGCACCGCCGCCGAGATCCTCGACGACGAGGTCCGCTGGGTCCTCACCAAGGGCAAGCTCCCGACGGCGACCTGGATCGAGGTCGTCACCACGGCCCACGAACTCGGCATCCGCTCGTCCTCGACGATGATGTACGGGCACGTGGACCAGCCCCGCCACTGGCTCGGCCACTTCCGCACGCTCTCCCGGATCCAGCAGCGGACCGGCGGCTTCACGGAGTTCGTGACCCTGCCCTTCATCCACACGAACGCGCCCGTGTACCTGGCGGGGATCGCCCGGCCCGGCCCGACCACCCGCGACAACCGCGCGGTGATCGCGATGGCCCGGCTCCTCCTGCACCCCCACATCCCCAACATCCAGACCAGCTGGGTGAAGCTGGGCACGGAGGGCGCGGCCGAGATGCTGCGCTCGGGCGCCAACGACCTCGGCGGCACGCTGATGGAGGAGACCATCTCCCGTATGGCCGGGTCGAGTTACGGCTCGTACAAGTCGGTGAAGGACCTGATCGCGGTGGCGGAGGCGGCGGGCCGCCCGGCGAAGCCGCGGACCACGCTGTACGGGGAGGTGCCGCAGGAGCGGCAGCAGGCCGCGGCGGTCTCCGACGGGCACCTGCCGGAGCTGCTGCCGGTCCTGGAGTAGACGGGCCGGCCCACGGTGAGGGCAGGCCTCCGGTTCAGGAGGGAGTTCCCCGTCGGAGTAGGATGATCGGACCTCCGACGGGGTGTCTCCGACGGGGTGAGCCACAGCTGAGGAGATGCGTGCCCGTGCCTGCCCGACGGCTTCCCTCGTGGGCCTGGGTCACCGGCCTGACCACGGCCGCCCTGGTGCTGGTGGCCGTGCTGGCCGTCAAGGCCGGGGACGGGCCCCAGCCGACCGCGTCGGCGAGCAAGAAGCCGAGCAGCCCCTCCGCGAGCGCCAAGCCCTCCGCCTCGCCGGACGAGTCCGCACCGGTCGCCGTACCGGACGGCTCGGGCACGGGACGGCGGATCGTCTACTCCCTCTCACAGAAGCGGGTGTGGCTGGTCGACGCGAGCGACGCGTCCCGGCGCACGTTCAAGGTGTGGCAGGGGACGGTGAGCCCCGACCCGGGCACGTACACGGTCGGCACCCGGCGTGAGACCGGGACCGGCAGCGACGGCGTGGAGATCGAGAACATCGTCTACTTCGCCCTGGCGTCCGGCGTCAACGTCGGCTTCTCCAACGCCCTCGACGGGTCCTCCCCGCCGCCGCCCGCGTCCGGCGCGACGACGGGCGGAGTCCGGATGAAGGCGGCGGACGGGGACGCGGTGTGGAAGTTCGGCACGGCGGGCACGACGGTCGCGGTCGTGAAGTAGTCCCGCCCGGACACCCCCGTCGTCCCCTCCGTCCCCTCCGTCGTCTCCTGCGTGCTCACGGCCGACGCGCGGGACTGCTTCACGACCGCGGCCGGGGCGGGGTGTCGGTCAGGGCGATGTGGGCGGTGACGCGTTTGCCGGTCGGTGCGAGTTCCACGTAGAAGTCCTCGACCACGGCCGCGACGATCTCCAGGCCGTGCCGGCCGATGCGCTGCGGGTCGGAGGCATGGATGGTGGGCCGCACGGGGACGCTGTCCTGCACGGTCACCTCCACCGTGGAGTCCGCGATGCGCAGCTCCATCAGCGCGGGCCCGGGGGCGTGCCTGCGGGCGTTGGTGACCAGTTCACTGACGACCAGCTGGGTGAGGCCCAGGGCGTGGGCGGAGACGGCCACCTGCTGCTCGGTGCCCGCCCACGTCAGGAACTCGGCCGCGAGACGGCGTGCCGCGGCGATGCACGAGGTGTCACCGCTCAGCTCCATGACAGTGGATATGACAGGCGCGCCCGATCCGTTCTCACCGTCGACTGACTGCACGACCTCGGCCCGCCTTCGCGTTCGCCCGTGGCGTCCCGGTTCCTGACACGGTCCGCTCCCTACGACTCTGGCAGTCGTGGGCCGACCGGTCGAGACGGCACGTCGTCCGCCGACTCCTGTTCCGCCGGGCCCGGTTGATCCACACTGGGACCCGTACACGACCCGGCGGGGCGAGGAGGCGGACCGGTGGCGCAGGCAGGGCCGTCGTGGCAGGAGCTGATCCAGCAGGGCAACCGCGCCGGGTTCGTGGGGCGGGACGCCGAACGGGCCACGTTCCTCGCGCACTTCGAACGCCCCGTGGGCGACGCCAGGCAGCGCTTCCGCTTCCATGTGCACGGCACCGCGGGCGTCGGAAAGACGTTCCTGGTGCAGGAGCTGCGGCACCTGGCGCGCGAACGCGGGGCACTGACCGCGTACGTCGACGAGCGGGCCGGCAGCGTGCCGGAGACGATGGCCGAGGTGTGCCGCCAGTTCGCCGGCCAGGGGCGGCGGTTGAAGGACCTGGAGCGGCGGCTCGCCGTGTACCGGGAGCGCCGGCACGAGGCGGAGGCCGCGGCCCTCGCGGCCCTGGCACCGGACCAGACGCAGCAGCCGCAGCCCGCGTCCGCCGGGAGCAGGACCGCCGTGGGCCTCGGCCTCGCCGCCGTGGAGGCCGCCGTACCGGGCGCCGGGCTCCTCACGAGCGCCCTGCCCGCCGACGTGCTCGCCCAGGGCGCCGACCGGCTGCGCACCGGCCTGAGCGCCCGCTTCCGCAACCCCGACGACATCGAACTGGTCATGTCGCCGGAGAAGGTCCTCACCCCGGTCCTGCTCCGCGAACTGCGCGCGGCGGCCACCGCCGCCCCCTGGATCGTCCTGTTCCTCGACACGTACGAACGGACCGGCCCGTTCCTCGACCCGTGGCTGTACGACCTGGTCACCCGCCAGGAAGCGGACAGCGGGCTGCCCGCGTCCGTCCTGGTGGTCACCTCGGGGCAGCGCCCCCTGGACGCCGTCCGCTGGAGCGGCACGGGATCCGTGACGGACGTGCCGCTGGCGCCGTTCACCGAGTCCGAGGCCCGCGGGCTCCTCGCCGGGAAGGGGGTCGTCGCCGAACCGGTCGTCAAGGAGGTGCTGCGCCTCACCGGCGGCCTGCCCGTCCTCGTGTCGACGCTCGCCGAGACCCGCCCCGGCGACCCGGACGACGTCGGCGACCCGAGCGCCGGAGCCGTCAAACGCTTCCTGCAGTGGGAACCCGACGACACCCGCCGCCAGGTCGCCCGCCTCTGCGCGCTGCCCCGGCAACTCGACGCGGACGTCTTCCGGGCCCTTGTCGGCCACCCCGGCGGCGGCATGGACGTGCCGGGTGAACCGGACGCGCTGTACGACTGGCTGACCGGGCTGCCGTTCGTCGGCGAGCACGGGAACAGCGTGCGGTACCACGACGTCGTACGGGCCCCGATGCTGCGGCTGGAGCGGCGCCGCTCCCGGCGGGAGTGGGCCGGCCGCCACCGGCGCCTCGCGGAGACGTTCGCCCGCTGGCGGGCCGAGGCCGAGGCCGGCCGGGACACCGAGGACCTGTGGGCCGACGAGGAGTGGCGCGAACTGCGCCTGGAGGAGACCTACCACCTGCTCTGCGCCCGCCCGCCCGCGGCGCTCGGCCCGGCCCTGCGCGCACTGGTCGAGGCCTGCCGCGAGGACGCCGTCCTCGGCCGGGTCTGGGCGCGGATGCTGGAGGACGCGGGCCGCGACACCGACCACACCGACCTCGCCGAATGGGGCGTACGACTCGGTGAGGCGCTCGACGACGACACGGCCGGCATCGCCGGCGCGATGGCCCTGCTCCTGGCCCGCCCCGGCCCGGACACCGCGGGCCGCGCCCTCGCGCACACCCTGCGCGGCCGGGAACTGCGCTACGCGGGCGAGCACCGCCAGGCCCTGGAGGAGTACGGCAGGGCCCTGGAGCTCGACCCCCACCTCGCCTGGGCCCACTACGGCCGCGGCTACACCCACCAGCTGCTCGACGACTTCCCGGCGGCCCTCGCCGCCCTCGACCGGGCGGACGAACTGGCCCCCGACACCGGGTGGATCATCTCGGCACGCGCGGAGACCTACCGGCTGGCGGGCCGCTTCGAGGAAGCCGTCCCCGACTTCGACCGCGCCGTCGCCCTCGTCCCGGCCGACGCCGACCCGCTGACCGGCCGGGCCGTGACCCGGCACGCACTCGGGCGGTACGACGAGGCGCTCGCCGACTTCGACCGGGCGCTCGGCATCGAGCCGGACAACGCCTGGGCCCTGGTGCGCAGAGCCCGTCTGCGCCGCGCGAGGGGCGAACCGGCCGAGGCCTTCGCCGACTACGACCGGGCCGTCCGCGTCGCGCCCGACGCGGCCTGGGTCGCCTCGGAACGCGGGGACGCCTACCGGCTCGCCGACCGCTCCGAGGAGGCCGTCACCGAACTGACCCGCGCGCTCACCCTGCGACCCGACTACGCCTCCGCCCTGGCCGGCCGCGGCGCGGCCCTGTGCGACCTGCGCCGCTACGAGGAGAGCCTGGCCGACTTCGCCCGAGCCGTCGAACTGCGGCCCGACTACGCCTGGGCGCTGGTGATGACGGCCCGCGTGAAGAACGAACTCGGCGACCGGGCGGCCATGTTCACGTACCTGGAGCGAGCCGTCGACACGGCTCCTGACCTCGACTGGATCAGTCACGAACTGGCCGTGGAGTACCGCGACGAGGGCCGGTACGAGGAGGCGGTCGCGGTCTTCCACCGCGTCCTGGACCGAAGCCCGGGGGACGAGACCGTGCAGGCCTGCCTGAGCGGCCTGGGCGGCACCCATCTCCTCATGCGCCTGTACGAAGAGGCTCTCCGCCACCTCTCCCGCGCCCTGGCCCTGGGCCCGGACGACAGCTGGGCGTACGCCATGCGCGCGCGGGTCTGTCTGGCGACCGGCCGCACCGAACAGGCCCTCGCCGACCTCGACCGCTGCGCCACGCTGGAACCGGCCGCGCAGGCGGCCTGGGCGCGCCGCACGGCCATCGAACTCCTGACGCAGTGCGACCGCTGGGCGGAGGCGACGGCGCGGCTGTCGGCGGCGGACGGGGCGGACGGGGCTGACGATCTGGACGACCTGCGCTGCGACGTGCACCGCCATGCCGGGCAGTGGCCGCAGGCCCTGCGCCTGGCCGAACGGCTCCGCGCGACGGCCCCCATGCCGGGCGTCTTCCAGCTGGCGATGACGGTGAGCCAGTCGGAGGGCCTGCGGGCCGCGGAACCGCTGTGGCGGGAACTGGCGGCGATGGTCCGCGCGGACGCCGAGCTGCCCGCCGCGGACAGCGCCCTGGGGGACCTGGAACGCGCCCAGGCCCGCTGCTTCCTGGCCTGCGCGCTGTCGGACTGGCCGACGGCCCAGGAGGCCCTGACGGCCATCCTGTCCCTACCTCCCGACTGGGACGACCTGGCCACGCTGACCCTGATCCTGCGGGACCTCCACACGTCGCCGGAGGCCGACGCCCTCCGCATGGCCCCCTTGCTGACAGCGGCAACAAGGGCCGCCGAGGACATCAGCGCCCACCAGGCCCCGTGAGGGGGACTCCCGTCGGCTGCGGCTCCGGTGGGGGCTGGCCGCGCAGTTCCCCGCGCCCCTGGGGGGGGGTGGGGGCTCGCCCGGACGTCGGGTGCGGGCCGCGCGTGGCTGAGCGCGCCGTTCCCCGCGCCCCTGAAAAGCGGGGCTGCGCCCCGGCTTTTCGTCTTTAGGGGCGCGGGGAACTGCGCGACAAGCCCCCACCGGCCCGCAGTCCCCCGCATACCCCGACCACCCCTCCCGGTAGGGACTAGCCATCCACCCCCGCCCCCCGATCCACGGGCAGGTGGATCACGATCAGCACAACCGCGCTCAGCACAAACACCCGCATCGCCGCATCCAGCCCGTTCCAGTCCTCCGACTGCCACATCGCGAACCACTCACCCCCCACCGCGAGGAACCCCGCGCCGAAGAGCAGCATGAGCATCAGCAACCCCACCGTGGACGTCCGCCGAGCCCGCGCGGCATCCCGCCGTACCCACTGAACCGTGCCCAGGATCAGCACGAGCGCCGCCACCGTCTCCCACGCGATGATCGCCACGTACACCGCGTCCTGAACCCCCTTGGACTCGATGGCCCGCCACATCAGGTCGTCGTCCTTGAAGGTGGTGTCCATGGCCAGAACATGCTGTACGAACTGCTGGTTGGTGCCGAAGTCGGTGATGTTCCCGAACGCCACGAGCGTGATGTAGAGCGCGACCGTGCCGGTGAGCAGAGTCGCGGTGATCGGTAGGGCCCGTGCTGCCGTCATGCTCAAGTCCCCTAGCTGTCAGGTGCGTTGCAGAACAGAACACCTGACACCAGACACCATCGACGCCACACGGACCACCGATTTTCGGCTCACCCGTCTCACCGCAACCGGTCGACGTACCGGTCGGTCCCCGGCACCGTCGGAATGAAGGGCGCCAGCAGCTCCACCCGCCCCAGCCCCGTCTCGGCCACGGCCGCCTCCAGCCCGGTGAAGTACTCCTCCCAGCACTCCCGCGGATCCGCCTCCAGGAACCACAGCAGCGTCAGCCGCGTGTCGACCCCCTCGACCTGCTTCACGTACGTCATGCGGTCGCCGGGCAGCGGCGTCGGACGGAAGACGGTGACCAGGGCGGCGGGGGAGCCGGCGAGCCGCTTGGGAAGGTGCCGGGAGCGCAGCCACTCCAGCAACTCGGCCCGCGCGGCGGGGGATTCGGCGTCGACGACCTGAAGCACCAGGCCCCGGTACGGGTGGTCCAGCGCGTGGAAGTCGCGGGGCCCCGCGGCCCCGTCCCGGTACACCGTCGCCTCGTGGTCCTGGAAGGCGGTGAAGACGTGGGTGCGGTCCTGGTAGACGCGCCCGTCCCGGTTCAGCCGCTTGTTGATGCCCACGGTCCACTTCATGTGGTCGTCGTAGCGGCCGTCCGTGACCCAGTACGTCGAGAGGTAGCACCCGGCGGTGACCGGCTGCGCGACCGCCGACTTCTCGGGCCGGCGCAGCAGCTGCAGGTCGCGGGTCGCCACCCACCGCCGCCCCGCGTACATCCAGGGCATCGCCATCGCGCCCGCGTAGTAGTGGTCGTCCTCGTACCACCGGTTGTACGCGTACTCGTGGCCCGGATGCGGCTCCACCATCGTGATCAGGGCATGGCCGGGGCGTACCCCGTACGGGCCGACGGCGGCCAGCTCCCCGTACACCTCGCTGCGTGTGTCGTCGGGCACGACGCTCCCTTCCACCGCTTCGCGCTCTCTTCCGTCCTCTGCCGGACGCCCCTACTCTGACGGACCGTCAGATCGATCGCCAGAGCCGGGAGGACCGCAATGTCACTGCTCCGGGGCAGGACCGTCGTCGTGTCGGGGGTCGGGGCCGGGCTCGGCCATCAGGTCGCGGCGGCCGTCGTACGGGACGGCGGGAACGCCGTGCTCGGGGCGCGCACCGAGGCGAACCTCGCCAAGGCCGCCGCCGAACTCGACCCGGACGGCGCGCACACGGCGTACCGCGCCACGGACATCACCGACGAGGGTCAGTGCGACGCGCTCGCGGCGCTGGCCCGGGAGCGGTTCGGGCGGCTCGACGCGGTCGTCCACGTGGCCGCCTGGGACAGCTACTTCGGCGGCCTCCAGGACGCGGACTTCGCCACCTGGCAGGCCGTCCTCGACGTGAACCTGCTCGGCACACTGCGCATGACCCGCGCCTGTCTGCCCGCGCTGAAGGAGCGCGGCGGTTCCGTGGTCGTCATCGGCACGCAGTCGTCCGTGGCGGCCCCCTCCCAGGTGCGCCAGGCGGCGTACGCGGCCTCGAAGGGTGCGCTGACGAGCGCGATGTACTCGCTGGCGCGGGAGCTGGGGCCGGACCGGATCCGGGTGAACACCGTGCTGCCGGGCTGGATGTGGGGCCCGCCGGTGGAGGCGTACGTGCAGTTCACGGCGTACACCGAGGGTGTGCCGGAGGCGGAGGTGCTGGAGCGGCTGACCTCGCGGATGGCGCTGCCCGAGCTGGCCACGGACGCGGACGTGGCGGACGCCGCGGTGTTTCTCGCCTCGGACCGGGCGCGGGCGATCACGGGGCAGTCCCTGCTGGTCAACGCGGGGGAGTTGATGCGATAGCGCCCACATGTCCCGATCGGCGAGCTGATCGAAAATGTTCAGGGACATGAACCGAGGTCAGTAAGCAGAACTATTTTACCTCCCTTTGACCGCACAGGCTGTTGTCGCAGTCATGCCATCGAACCCACGATGAGCGGGCGCTTCACGACCCTGACGATCCTGGGAGAGGGCATATGAACGGTCTCGACTGGGCCGTGCTCATCGGCTACTTCGGCGTGATGGTCGCGATCGGTGTCTGGTCCCACAAACGGGTCGACAACGTGAGCGACTTCTTCACGGCCGGCGGCAAGATGCCGTGGTGGCTGTCGGGCATCTCGCACCACATGTCCGGCTACAGCGCGGTCATGTTCACGGGATACGCGGCCATCGCCTACACGTACGGCGTCACTTCCTACGTCACCTGGTCCTTCCCGATCGCCATCGGCATCGCGATCGGCGCCAAGGTGTTCGCGCCCCGGCTCAACCGGGTGCGCTCACGACTGCACGTGTCCTCGCCCCTGGAATACCTGAAGAACCGCTACAACCTGCCCACCCAGCAGGCGCTCGCCTGGTCCGGCGTCCTGCTGAAGATCGTGGACGTGGGGGCCAAGTGGGCCGCCATCGCCACCCTGCTGTCCGTCTTCACCGGGGTCACCCTCAACACGGGCATCCTGATCACCGGCGCGGTGACCGCGATCTACTGCACGGTCGGCGGCCTCTGGGCGGACGCGCTGACCGAACTCGGCCAGTTCATCATCCAGTTCATCGCCGGTGTCGCGATGCTCGTCGCCGTCATGGCCGAGCTGAACGGCTTCAGCACCCTGTGGAGCGTCTGGGACGAGCCCGCCCTCGACGGACACACCAAGCCGCTGGCCGGCCCGTACATGATGGTCTTCCTGATCGCGTATCTGTTCATCAAGACCTTCGAGTACAACGGCGGCATGTGGAACCAGGCCCAGCGCTACATGGCCACGGACTCCGCGCGGTCCGCCACCCGCTCGGGCATCCTGTCCGCCTCGCTCTGGCTGATCTGGCCGTTGGTGCTGTTCTTCCCCATGTGGGTCGCGCCGCTGATCATCAAGACCGACGTACCGGCCGATTCGTACGCGCTGATGGCCGAACACCTGCTGCCGCACGGGCTGCTGGGACTGGTCATCGTCGGGTTCTTCTCCCACACGATGGCGATGTGCTCCTCGGACGCCAACGCCATCGCGGCCGTCGTCACCCGCGACATCATGCCCGCGGTCTCCCGCAAGGCCCGCGAGTGGGACACCCGGATGGGACTGCTGGCCGCCCGCTGGGCCACGCTGCTCTTCCTCGGTCTGTCGATGGCCATCGCGACCCAGGTCAACTCCGCCTTCTTCGGCGACATCATCACCGTCGTCATCAAGTGGGTGGCCGGCCTGATGGGCCCGATCGCGATCCCGCTGATGCTCGGCCTGCTCCCGTGGTTCCGCAAGAGCGGTCCGACAGCCGCCCTGATCAGCTGGGCCCTCGGCCTCGTCACCTTCTGGCTGGTCAACTACCCGATCAGCTGGAACGTCGACGGCGGGGTCCCGCTGCAGTACCAGGTGTCGATCCCGCTCGCGGTCTCGCTCGTCCTCTACGTCCTCATCGGATACGTGAAACCCGAGGACACCCCGGAACGGGACGCGCTCATCGCGAAGATCAACAGCGACGACGGCGGGTCCGCCGCCGCGGCGGTACCGGCCCCGGCCGGCCCGGCGGACGACGTGGTGGGCGCACCGGCCAAGGACTGACGCTGAACCGGGCGCACGACGCGTACGTAGGACTGTGAGGGTGGCCGCTTCCTGACGAGCGGCCACCCTCACTCGTACGCGGCGGGAAAAGGGGGCTTGCCCCCAGGGCCGGGGGTGCGTCAGGCGCGGGCGGTCAGGCCGGCCGGGACCTGGACGGCACCCGTGCCGGAGAGGGCCGCGTAGCCGCGCGGGTAGCGGGCCAGCCAGCCCGGGGACGAGCCCGCCGGGCCGTGCAGCGCCGGGCCCTGGGTCATCTCCATCGCGAAGTCGTCGGCGAGGACGAGCATGGTGGGGCGGCCCTCCAGCTCGGCCAGCCAGCCCGGCGGCAGGGCCGTCTCGCCGTGCAGGGCACCGAGCAGCCCACCGGTCAGGGCGCCGGTGGCACCCGAGGCGCCGCCGTGGTTCACCGACAGGCACAGCCCGTGCCGGGTGTCCTCGCCGACCAGGGCGCAGTACACCGCCACCGAGAGCAGCCCCTCGGCCGTGCCCGCCCCGGCCAGGTCCTCGACCCGCTGCGGCGACGGCATGCCCTGCCGTACGGCCCCCAGGGCCCGCTGCAGCGCCTCGGCCACCGGTTGCTGCCCGGGGCGCGGCGCCAGCAGCTGCAGCGCCCGCTGGACGGCCGTGTCGAGGCTCTCACCGCGCGCGAGACCGTGCACGACGACGGCGTACGCGCCCGCCGACAGGTAGGAGAGCGGATGGCCGTGGGTCTGCGCCGCGCACTCCACCGCGAGCTGCATGACGAGCTGCGGCTCCCAGCCGACGAGAAGCCCGAAGGGCGCGGAGCGGGTCGCGGCCTCGACACCCCGCTGGTCGGGGTTCTTGGGCGCGTCCAGGGTGCCCATCGTCTCGTCGCCGAGGCCCAGCAGATTGGCGCGCGCGGGATCCCGGCGGGCGTACAGCCACTCCTCGCGGGCCAGCCAGCCGTCCTCCTTGCGCCGCTCGTCCGGGCCCCAGTCGCGCTGGGTGGCGGCCCAGCGCAGATACGCCCGGTGCAGATCCGTCGGCGGATGCCAGGCACCGGTGTCCCGGCGGACCTGGGCCCTGATCAGCCCGTCGATGGAGAACAGGGTCAGCTGCGTGAGATGGGAGACGGCTCCGCGTCTGCCGTACCCGTGGGTCAGGTCGGTGAGGCCCTCGGCGCCGTGCGCCGCGCGGATCTGTTCCAGCGAGAGGCCGCCGACGGGCGAGCCGAGCGTGTCGCCCACGGCCGCGCCCAGGAGCGTGCCACGCACCCGGCTGCGGAAATCCTGCTGTTCGGCGCGGCCCCAGACGGCACCGGCTGTCGCACCCACCGAGGCCTCCCGAGATCCCGATCCGATTCCGTCCGTACGGCCGACAACTCAGCACTGTAATCGAACGGGAACGGTCGGTTGAGAGCCGGATCGGTATGCGAACAGTGGGGCGACTGAGCGTGTTTGTCAGCGATCGGTACGCATTTTTGCCGGGCGGCCCGCGCCGGGCCCGCGGTAAAGGAAGATCCATGGGAATGACGACGACTTTCATACGCAATACCTGCGCAGCATGCGCACAAATGCGGGAGGATCTTCGAGACGGGTCCGGACAGGGTCGAGCCCCCTCGGCCAGGACGGCGGGCCAGTCGAGAGGGCTCTTTCACGGTGCGTATGAAGTTGTTGATGCGGTTGTGGATGCAGTTGTCGATGAAGTTGTTTCTACGCACGCGGTCGAAGCGGATGCGGTCGTGCTGTGCGAGGCCTCCGTCGTCAGACGGTGCCCCGGCTCACTTCTGCCACGAACGCGTTCCAGGACTCCGCCGGGAAGGCCAGCGCGGGCCCTTCGACGACCTTCGAGTCGCGGACGGCCATCGCCGCCGTGACGGCGGACTTGACCTCGACGCACGCGCCGTTTCCCTGCGAGTACGAGGACTTCGTCCACGTGTGCGTGACGCCTTGCTTGATTGCCATGTTCACTCCGGTGGCGAGTTGCTGATCAGCTGTCACCGAGTTGCGGGTTCCTTCCGGAACCCACGGTTCGGATTGCGCCAAGGTTGTTCCCCCTTGGCGTGATCGACGCTACTCGCCACCATCGGCGTACGAAGCGACTATTCACTCGACCGGGTGACATATGCCAGCTGAGTCTTCCGCCGGGATAGGAGAATGGTGTATCTTTCCGCCGCCATCCAGCCACCTCCCTTACTGCTCCCCCAACTGCCTCAGTGCGCGTAGTCCTTCGCGACGTCCGCGATGAACTCCCGCGACTGGTCGGCGTTGAGCGCCTGCGCCCGCAGATGCTCGTACATGACGCTGTACTTCTGGACGTCGTTCGCCTTCTCCAGGTACAGGTCGCTGGTGACGCCCTCGATGTAGACCACGCTGGAGTCCGCCGCGTCGGGGAATTCGAGGATGGCGTACTGACCGCTGACCCCCGGATGGGCACCCATCGAGAACGGGATGACCTGGACCGTCACGTGCGGCACGTGCGACATCTCGACGAGATGCTCCAACTGCTCGATCATCACCTGCTTGTTGCCGACCGTCCTGCGCAGCGCCGCCTCGTCGAGGACGGCCCACAGCCGCAGCGGGTTCTCCAGGTCGGAGATACGTTCCTGTCGCCGCAGCCGCACCTGTACGCGCTTGTCGATGTCGCCGGCCGCCGCCTCCGGGAGCGCGCCCTGGATCAGCGCCTCGGCGTACGGACGGGTCTGCAGCAGGCCCGGCACGACCAGCGGGTCGTACACGCGCAGGCTCGCCGCGTCGGTCTCCAGGCCGATGTAGACGCTGTACGGGATGTCGCCGAAGGAGTGCCACCAGCCCTGCTGGCGCGAGTCCTTGGCCATCTGCATCAGCGAATCGACGATCCGGACGTCCTCGACCTCGTACACCCCGCACAGATCGCGGACGTCGCGCTGGCTGATGCTGCGCCGCCCGTTCTCCAGACGGCTGATCTTCGACTGCGAGACGAGCAGCCGCTCGGCCACCTCTTCGGCCGTCATGCCCTTGAGCTCCCGGAGCCTTCGCAGCTCCTGGCCCAACCGGCGTCGCCTGACGGTGGGATTGACGTTGGACGCCACGGGACGTGCACCTCCGGCTGCGGACTGCCTGTACTTTGCGTATCTGCTGTTGAGCAGATTGCCACCAAGGTGCTTGCTACCGCTGGGAAACAGCGGATATGCAGTGCGTACGCGCCACTTGTCGCCACCTCGCGCCACCTGCCGCCACCTGGTGGCGGACATGACGACAAGCGACCATGGTCGTACGCGTCGACGGACATGCGCGTCGACGGACATGCGCACAGAGGGCGTACCCACAAGGGGACATGCGGACGCGCGGGGCGGCGGGCCGTGTC
>NZ_JBHWZP010000023.1:0-53245 GCF_042728395.1 Streptomyces sp. NPDC060205 | reverse complement strand
GAGCCCGCCCGGGCTCGGCTCGGCGAACGAGGGTCCTGCCCTGACCGCCGCGTTCGGCCGGCCGAGGAGCACCGGATACAGTGCGCGGGACGGCAGCCTGGTCAAGGAGGGCGAGCGTGACCGACACCAGCAATACCCGCCCTGCCGACAGGGATACGGGGGCCCCGCGGCGAAGCCGACTGCACCGGGTGATGCGCTACCTCCCCCTGATCGCCCCCGTCCTGTTGTGGGCGGTGCCGTGCTGGGTGCTCCTGTACGCCGGGCAGCGGTGGCCGCTGCCCGTCACCCTGGCCGGCACCGCTCTGTTCGTCCTCGGCCTGATCGGTATGCCGCTCGCGATGGCGCGCGGTCACGGCCGACGCCAGCAGGACCGGGCGGCCATCGTCGGTGACACCCTGCTGGGCGCCAGTTGGATCCTGTTCACCTGGTCCGTTCTGCTCGGCGCCCTCCTGCGGCTCGCCCTGACCGTCGCCGGTGTCGGTGAGAGCCAGGACCGGGCCCGGATCGTCACCTGGGCCGTCCTCGGCGTGAGCGCCGTACTCGCCGCCTGGGGGTACGCCGAGGCCCGCCGCGTACCACGCGTGCGCCGGCTCGACGTGCAACTCCCGCGGCTGGGAGCCGGGTTGGACGGTCTGCGCGTCGCCCTCATCACCGACACCCACTACGGCCCGCTCGACCGCGCGCGCTGGTCGGCACGGGTGTGCGAGACGGTGAACACCCTGGAGGCCGACCTGGTCTGCCACACCGGCGACATCGCGGACGGCACGGCCGAACGCCGTCGCGCCCAGGCCGCACCGCTCGCCACCGTGCAGGCGACCCGGGCCCGGGTCTACGTCACCGGCAACCACGAGTACTACAGCGAGGCCCAGGGCTGGGTCGACCTGATGGACGAACTGGGCTGGGAGCCGCTGCGCAACCGCCATCTGCTGCTCGAACGCGGCGGCGACACCCTCGTGGTCGCCGGCGTGGACGACGTCACCGCGGAATCCTCCGGGCTGGCCGGACACCGCGCCCACCTCGCCGGAGCACTGAACGGCGCCGACCCCGACCTGCCCGTCCTGCTCCTGGCCCACCAGCCCAAGTTCATCGACCAGGCCGTGGCAGGCGGCGTCGACCTCCAGCTCTCCGGCCACACCCACGGCGGCCAGATCTGGCCCTTCCACCACCTGGTGCGCCTCGACCAGCCCACCCTCGCCGGCCTCAGCCACCACGGCCCCCGCACCCTCCTCTACACCAGCCGGGGCACCGGCTTCTGGGGCCCGCCGTTCCGCGTCTTCGCCCCCAGCGAGATCACCCTGCTGGTACTCCGTTCCCCGCGACGGCCCGACCCGGCGTAGCGCCGGGACGGCCGTGCAGGGGCCCCTGTTCGGGGTGCCGCTCAGGCCGAGGAGAGCTGGTTGGCTATCTCCTTCTCCCAGGCGCTCTGCTGTGCGGGGTCGTTGAGCGACGCCGCCCATTCCTCCGGCGACTGCTTGTGCTGGGCGGGGCCGGCTTTGAGGACCCCGAGCAGTGCGCGTGCCGAGGCACGGACGTCGTCGGGGGTGTTGCTGCTCGCGGGGACCTCGGGGCCGGCCGCGAGCGCGTAGAGCTTCTGCGCCATGTAGTGACGTTCGCCCTGCGGGACGGATTTCGTCACCTTGAAGAACTCCTTCAACGCGTCGCGCCGGGTGGCCGGTTCGGGCGTGGCCACCGGTGCGGCCGTCTCGGGTCCGTCCGTACCGGCCTCGGCCTGAGCCGGCGTGGGCCTGGCCCACCGGTCGGGGTGCCGTGCGGCGACGTACCGGTTGCTGCCCGCCCTGGCTCCCTTGTACAGAGCGCCACTGACCAGGAGGGCCGCCGCCGTGCCGGCCACGGCGGGTGCGGCCGGGCCGGCGATCGCCCCGGCCGCGGCGGCGATGGCGAGGCCACCGCCGGCGGTACGCACGGTGTTGCCCCCGAGGCTGGCGATGCGCTTGCCCATCTTGGTGTGCTGCTTGTGCCGCGCGTACTGGATGATCTGGGCCAGTTCGGCATGCAGTTGCTGGTTGAGGTCGAGGACGCCCTCTCCCAGTTCCGCGGCGGCCGTGCTCACTTCCGCCGCGACGACGTCCGACTGGTCGCCCCCTTGCTCCCGCGCGGCCCCTGCCCTGGCCGTCTGCTGCTGCACCTCGCCCAACCGGTCGCTCACGTCCTGGAGCCGGTCCTCGTTGCCCGACGTCTCGCCCGAAGGTCCCTCTGCCAGGCCTTTGAGTGCGCGGTTCTTGTTGTAGGTCTTCCAGATGACAGTGGAATCACGGGCGGCTATCACCGTGGAGTAGAACATGCTGAACGCGCCGGTCGCCTCGCCGAGAGCGGCCACCCCGCCCAACTGGCCGGCGTTGCGCACCGCTGCGTTGGCCATGCCGGTGGCGTCGCCGCCGACCATGCCGACGTTCTGCGCCAGGCCGAGGGGCTTTCCGCGCATGTCCTTCCTGGGCTTGTGGGACTCCGGTCCCACGCCCTTGCGGCCCTTGCGCGCGGTGTGCAGAGCCCGCGCATCGTTGACGACTCCCAGGACGTCGGTCACCGCGTTGATCGCGGTGTCGACCTGGGTGACGATCGCGGTGGCCTGCACCTGACCGGTGTCCCCCGTGGACTGGGCGTGCGTCCGGACGCCGCCCTCCGTGGGCGCGTTGAAGCGGTTGGCCACCGTGTCGGGCTGGTCGAGGATCTTCTTCGCCTTGTCGGTCTTCGACGAGGTGGAGAAGAGCTCCCTTATCCTCCCGGCGACCTTCTTGAGCTTTCCGCCGGCACGGGCCAGGCGCCGCAGCCCCCGTCGACGCTGCTTCGTCTCCGGCGGGGTCCGGTCCGGCTCGCTCTCGTCCGACTCACTCCGGTCCGACCGAGTCTCGTCCTCCACGGCCACGGCCGCCGCAGCCGCCGCTTCCTGCCGACGCTGCTCCTCAGCCGCGGCCTCTTCCTCCTCCTCGCGGCGGCGCTGCTCGGCCGCAGCCGCCTCTTCCTCCTCGCGGCGGCGCTCCTCCACGGCCGGATCTTCGACCTCGATCCGGTCCTGCGCCTCAGGGACTTCTTGGACTTGTTGAGGCTCGAACTCTTCCCGTGCCGTCTCGGCGACTGCCTGCCGCCGACGCCCTTCCGCAGCCGCGTCCGTCGCCACGGCGCCTACCCGGCGCCGCCGCTCCTCCAACACCCCCGGCCGACGAGCACCCTCCGCCGCCGCATCCACCGCCACCGCCGCCACCCGACGACGCTCCCCCGCATCCTCCTGCCGCCGACGCCCCTCCGCCGCCGCATCCGACGCCACGGCGCCTACCCGGCGCCGCCGCTCCTCCAACACCCCCGGCCGACGAGCACCCTCCGCCGCCGCATCCACCGCCACCGCCGCCATCCGACGACGCTCCCCCGCATCCTCCTGGTCCTCCAGAGAGGGCTGCGGCGGTTCGGTGACCGGGGTCAGGGCGGCGGGTGCGGAGTTCGAGCGGCCCCTGCCGATCGTCAGGGCGTCCGTCTCGGAGGAGCCCGTCCGCCGCTGTTCTCCGTCCGCGGAGCCCGGGCGAGGACCGCTCGACGCACGCTGGATCGCCGCGGCGACGGCTCTGTTTCCCGCTGCGCTCTGCAGGGAGGCCAGCGAGGGCTGCGGACTCTGCGTGCGACGCCTGGCCGGATCTGCGGCGTCCGTGCGACGTGTCTGCGTTTCGCGCGGGCGGTCCAGCACGGACAGCTCCTTCTGACAGAGAATCCAGGGCGGTGGAACAAAAGGAACATCGGACACAGATCGCTCTGGACCGAAAAAGAACGCAACGTGAACACGGGAACACGCCAGCGTTTCGGAAAACCTACCGTTGCCGGACGATCCGCGTGTTTCCTTTGTGTTTATTGTTCAAGCGAGATCCGTTTCGGTGGTGTCGAAGCGTCAGGTCGGTGCGCGTGACCTCCGCCGCCGCGAGGTCGATACTGCCGGTGACAGCACTCCCGCCGACACGCGTACAGCCGCTCCCGGCCGCCGCGGGCCGCCGCGATCCGGAACGCACGTCATACCCTTCGAACAGCTGGAACGCAGACTGAACGCCTGCCTGCCAGGCACCTCAGGAGGTACCGATGAAGATGCTCATCAACGTCGCGGAGACCGTCGTTGCGGACGCGCTGCGGGGCATGGCCGCCGCTCATCCCGAGCTGACGGTGGATGTCGAGAACCGGGTGATCGTGCGGCGGGACGCGCCGGTGGCCGGGAAGGTGGGGCTCGTCTCGGGCGGCGGGTCGGGGCACGAGCCGCTGCACGGCGGATTCGTGGGTCCCGGGATGCTGTCCGCCGCCTGTCCCGGCGAGGTGTTCACCAGCCCTGTTCCGGACCAGATGGTACGGGCCGCCGCCGCCGTGGACAGCGGCGCGGGAGTGCTGTTCATCGTGAAGAACTACACCGGTGACGTCCTCAACTTCGACATGGCCGCGGAGCTGGCCGAGGACGAGGGCATCCAGATCGCGAAGGTGCTCGTCGACGACGACGTGGCCGTCACCGACAGTCTCTACACGGCCGGCCGCCGCGGCACCGGCGCGACGCTGTTCGTGGAGAAGATCGCGGGCGCCGCGGCCGAGGAGGGCCGGCCGCTGGAGCGGGTCGAGGCGCTGGCCCGTCAGGTCAACGAGAACTCGCGGAGTTTCGGTGTCGCGCTCAGCGCCTGCTCCACGCCCGCCAAGGGCAGCCCCACCTTCGACCTGCCCCCGGGGGAACTGGAGCTGGGCGTCGGCATCCACGGCGAGCCCGGCCGGGAGCGGCGGCCGATGATGACCTCGCGGGAGATCGCCGACTTCTCGGTGAACGCCGTCCTGGAGGACCTGAACCCCCGCAACCCCGTTCTGGTGCTGGTGAACGGCATGGGCGCCACACCCCTGCTGGAGCTGTACGGCTTCAACGCGGAGGTGCAGCGCATCCTGGTCGACCGCGGTGTCCCGGTGGCCCGCACCCTCGTCGGCAACTACGTCACCTCGCTCGACATGGCCGGCGCCTCGGTGACCCTGTGCCAGGTCGACGAGGACCTGCTGCGGCTGTGGGACGCGCCGGTGCGTACCGCGGGTCTGCGCTGGGGCATGTGAGGGGCCGCCGGCCTTCCTCGTACCGCCGCACCCGGTAACACCCCCACCACGCAAGGAGATCCAGTGCTCGACGCCGACTTCTTCCGCCGTTGGATGACGGCGACCGCCGTGTCCGTGGAACACGAGGCGGAACGGCTCACCGCTCTCGACTCGCCGATCGGCGACGCCGATCACGGCAGCAATCTGCAGCGCGGGTTCCGCGCCGTGGCGTCCGCGCTGGAGAAGGAGGAGCCCGGCACCCCGGGCGCTGTCCTGATGCTCGCCGGACGCACGCTGATCTCGACGGTGGGCGGCGCCTCGGGCCCGTTGTACGGGACTCTGCTCCGGCGCACCGGCAAGGCGCTCGGTGACGCCGCCGAGGTCGACGAGCGGGAGTTCGCGCAGGCGCTGCGCACCGGCGTGGACGCCGTGACGCAGCTCGGTGGCGCGGCGCCCGGCGACAAGACGATGATCGACGCGCTGGTGCCCGCGGTCGACGCGCTGGGGCGGTCCTTCGCCGCGGCGCGGTCCGCCGCGCAGGAGGGCGCCCAGGCGACGACGCCGTTGCAGGCGCGCAAGGGCAGGGCGAGTTATCTGGGCGAACGCAGCATCGGGCACCAGGATCCGGGTGCCACCTCCTCGGCGATCCTGATCGCGGCGCTCGCGGAGACGGCCGGTGAGTGACCTCGTGAACGGTGGGACGGCCGGCGGGACGGCCGAAGGTGACGGCGCGAAGCTCGTGGGTGTCGTGCTTGTGTCGCACAGCGCCGCGGTGGCCGCCTCGGTCGCCGAACTGGCGACGGGGCTCGCGGGCGGCGGCACGCTCGCCCCGGTCGCGGCGGCGGGCGGTGACGGGGACGGCGGTCTGGGCACCAGCTCCGAGCTGATCTCCGCCGCGGCCGCCGCCGTGGACCGCGGCGCCGGTGTCGCCGTACTGACCGATCTCGGCAGCGCGGTCCTCACGGTGAAGGCCCTGCTGGCCGAGGGCGACGAACTGCCGCCGGACACCCGGCTGGTGGACGCGCCGTTCGTCGAGGGCGCGGTGGCGGCGGTCGTCACGGCGTCCGCCGGAGCGGACCTGGCGGCGGTGGAGGCCGCGGCGGCCGAGGCGTACACGTACCGGAAGGTCTGACAGCGGCGCGTGGACGGGTGTGGCTCAGCTGCGGCCCACCAGTTCGCGGGCCAGCCGTTCCCCCTGGGCCTCGGCCGCCGCGGCGCTCTCGATGGGAGAGGCCCCGGAGCCCTTGAACAGGATGTAGGTGACTCCGGACGCCGCTCCGCCGCCCTTCGGGTCGGGGCGGATCCCGAGGTTGCGGGCCAGGGCGTACGAGGCCTCGCCGATGATGTCGGCGGGCCCGATGTCGCCGACGACCGCGTACCGGACACGGTCGCCGTGGATGACCGCGGCGACCGTCCCGCGCCGGACGTCGTGCTCCCGGTGGTTCCAGCGGTGGCTCGGCCCGGGCACGACCACGTACGGCAGCCGCTCGGCGCTCAGCTGGCGTCCGTCGGACTGCTGGAAGGCGGTGGTGTCGCAGAAGAGCGGGTCGGTGCGTTCGTTGCAGTGCCGGCCCGGCCTGCCGTCGCAGTCGATGTCCAGGTCGGCCTTCCAGAAGACGGCCTCCCGGCTGCCGCAGACCTCGATGTCCGCGGGTTCGCCGTCGTCGCTGCTGAAGCGGTCGTCCGAGACGGGGGCGCAGTCGCGTACGGCGGCCAGGAGTTCGGTGGCCCGGACGTTCCCCGGACGCGGTGCCTTCCGTACGTCCGGGCCGTCACCCGCTCGCGGGACGCTCCCCGCGCTCGGGCCGCCGTATCCGGCATGTTCCTGCCCGGCCCCGGGCGGCGGGGCGGCGCCGGGGAGCGCGGTGGGGGCGATCAGGGCGGCACCGGCCGCGGCCAGCATCAGTGACCGGACACGCACGATAAGAGACCCTCTCCTGAGCGGGCACTGACGAACACTCAGCCCAATCTGGTGGGGGTCCGCCGGTGCGGCCACTGCTGGGGGGCCGTACGGTGCACGTCCGGTGACGTGCCGGGATGCACAGGGGGACGGACGGGGTGACGTGCCGTCGGGGGCCGGGTGGCCGGATTCGTCGATGACTCCGGCCACCCGGCCGCCCTCGCCGGCGCGGGATCAGCGACGACAGCGTTCCGCACCGAGGGCATGAACTTCCCTGCGACATGGGTGAGTTCAGCCGCTTAGAGGATCAGCATACGTAACGAACGGCCGAAATCGCGAACGGCGGCCCTCTTGTTGCGGCCCCACCCAGGACGTCATATTGGTCCGGACCAATCTCGTGGTGGAAGGGTCGAGGGAGGGCAGGGCTGTGCGACGCGTACTCCTGCGAGCCGCCGTGGTCTGGGGCGCGCTGCTCACGACGGTGTCCTGCGGACTCACCGGGCAGGGCTCGGGCGAGGACGACCGGCCTCCCGGCGCGCCGGCCGGGGTCACCGCGGCGGCGGGCAGCGCGACCAGCGTGCACGTCATGTGGAACCGGGCTGCGGGAAAACCGGCGGTGACCCGCTATGAGGTGTATCGCGGCACCACCAAGGTGAAGGAAGTGCCTGGTTCCGAGTACATGGTGGACATCACCAGGCTCAAGCCGTCGACCCGGTACGCCTTCTCCGTGCGGGCCCGGGACGCCGACGGCAGGCTGGGGCCGCCGAGCGAGCGGGTCCTGGCCACCACGCCGGCCGCGACCGCGGCCGACGAGCGGGCCCCGGGCCGCCCGGAGCGTCCCGGCGGCAAGGCGGTCGGGAGCCGGGCCGCGCAACTGTCCTGGACCCGGTCCACGGACGACGTGGGTGTGGCCTCGTACGACGTCTATCAGGGCGGCACGAAGATCCACAGTGTGAGCGGCGCCCAGACGGCGACCGTGGTCACCGGGCTGCGGCCGGGGACGCGCTACTCCTTCACGGTCCGGGCGCGCGACGCGGCGGACAACGTCTCGCCCGCGAGCGAGGCCGTCCGGATCACCACCCGGGCCGGCGCCGACGACGCGGAGGGCACGGGCGCCGGTACGGGCATGGCGCCCTCCGCGTTCCGTGCCACGACGCACCGTAAGGACGGGGCGTACTACCTCGACCTGTCGTGGGTCCAGCCGAAGGTGGACGGAGTGATCACGGAGTACCAGATCCAGCTCGACCGGAAGCCGGTCACCTCGCTCGTCTGGGGTGCGACACCTCCGCCCGGAAAGGCGACGTACAGCTTCTACGTGGGCCGGGAGGCCGGGCTCGTCCAGCGGGTACGGCTCCGGGCGAAGCTCCCGGACGGCACGTGGGGCGCCTTCTCCGCGGAGCGGACGGTGACCACCGGGCGGCCGTGAGCCGACAGCCCGGCATCCGGGGAAATGTTCACCTGTACGGTCCCGGCCCGCATGCGGAACCGGCGGCCGTCGCATTGGCTCGGTCCGAAGGCAGCACGGGCGTTCCCGACCCTCGGCGGCTCATGGGATGTACCGCCACCGTGCCGCTGGAGGGCAGTCCTATGCGTATCACTCAGACACTCGTCCGCTCCGGGCAGGCCGTGGCGGTCGCCGCGCTGCCGCTGGCCCTCACCGCGGGCATGCCCGGCGTGGCCGCCGCGGCCGCCACGGGGATCGACGTGACCACCAGCGGCGGGACGGTGCAGGTGACCACCACCGCGTGCGTCACCAGGTCCAACGGATCCATGGGGAACGCCTCGCTGCTCTCCAGCGGTCAGGCGAACTTCGCGCAGGGACGCCAGGTGACCCTGTCCGGGACCAGCGCCAGTCAGTCCGCGGCCTGGTCGAGCGTCACCTCCGGTACGTACACCGTCGTCGTGGTGTGCGCCGACGGGTCGACGGCGGGCACGCAGGCCGTCACCGTCTCACCGGTCTCCACACCCACGATCTCGGCGACGAGGACGCCGACGGCCACGGCGTCGCCCTCGCGCGGGGTGATGGGCGGCATGGGCAGCACCAGTCAGGACTACGGCACCGTCACCTACGCGGCCGGCGGGATCCTGGTGGCCGCCGGGGTCGGGGCCACCGTCTGGGTCCTGCGCCGGCGCTCCAAGCCGAACCGCCTGTGACCGAACCGCTTGTGACCGGGCCGCCCGTGAACAGGCCTGCTGTGACCAGTCGTCTGTGACCGGGCCGGTCAGGGTGTCGTGGAGCCCTCGGCCGGAATGCGTTCGAACTCCTCCAGCGCGTGCGTGAGCCAGCCCGTCCAGAAGGTCTCCAGATCGATCCCGGCACGCAGGACGAGATGCTGGAGCCGGTCCGCAGGAGCGTCCTTGCCCGGCGGGAAGTCGCGCTCCTGGATCTCCTCGTACTCCGCCAACTGCCGCTGGTGCAGGTCGAGATGGCGGCGCAGATCCTCCCCGATGCCCGCGGTGCCGACCACCGCCGCCGCGCGCAGCCGCAGCAGCAGGGTGTCGCGCAGCGGCTTGGGGTCCTGGGACGCGGCGGTCCAGCGCGCCAGTTCGGCGCGGCCCGCCGGCAGGACCTCGTACCGCTTCTTCTGCCCGCGGGCCGGCTGCTGGGGGGCGAGGGCCCTGATGGAGCCCTCGGCCTCCAGTTTTCCCAGCTCGCGATAGATCTGCTGATGCGTCGCCGACCAGAAGTAGCCGATCGACTTGTCGAAGCGGCGGGTCAGCTCCAGCCCCGACGACGGCTTCTCAAGTAGGGCGGTGAGGATCGCGTGCGGGAGTGACATGGGGTCATCCTAAGGACGGGGCCGTGCCTGGCCGGGCGGCCTACAGCGCCGCCGCCAGCTCGGTGCCCTGCTTGATGGCCCGCTTGGCGTCCAGTTCGGCCGCCACGTCGGCGCCGCCGATGAGGTGCACGCTGCGGCCCGCGGCGCGCAGTGCCTCGTACAGGTCGCGGCGTGGTTCCTGGCCCGTGCAGAGCACGATGGTGTCGACCGGCAGGACGGAGCTCTCGCCGCCGACGGTGACATGCAGTCCCGCGTCGTCGATCCGGTCGTACCGGACGCCGGGGACCATGATGACTCCGCGGTGCTTGAGCTCGGCGCGGTGGATCCAGCCGGTGGTTTTGCCGAGCCCGGCGCCGACCTTGGACTCCTTGCGCTGCAGGAGGTGGACGCTGCGCGGCGGGGCCGGCCGCTCGGGAGCGCCGAGGCCGCCGGGTGCCTGGTAGTCCATGTCGACGCCCCAGTGCCGGAAGTACGTCGCCGGGTCCTCGCTCGCCTTGTCGCCGCTGTCGGTCAGGTACTCGGCGACGTCGAAGCCGATGCCGCCCGCGCCGAGGATCGCGACCCGGTCGCCGACGGGCGCGCCGTCGCGCAGCACGTCGAGGTAGCCGACGACGCTCGGATGGTCCACGCCGGGGATCTCCGGGGTGCGCGGTCCGACGCCCGTGGCGACGACGATCTCGTCGTACGCGGCAAGGTCACCGTCCGCGACCGGCGTGTTCAACCGGACGTCCACGGCGTGCAGTTCGAGCTGGGTGCGGAAGTAGCGGATCGTCTCGTCGAACTCCTGCTTGCCGGGGACCTTGCGGGCCACGTTGAGCTGGCCGCCGATCTCGGCCGACGCCTCGTACAGGGTCACGTCGTGGCCGCGTTCGGCGGCGCTGACGGCACACGCGAGTCCGGCCGGGCCCGCGCCCACGACGGCGACGCGCTTGCGGGTACGGGTGGGGGCGAGGACCAGTTCCGTCTCGTGGCAGGCCCTCGGGTTCACCAGGCAGGAGGTGATCTTGCCGCTGAAGGTGTGGTCGAGGCAGGCCTGGTTGCAGCCGATGCAGGTGTTGATGGCCTCGGGGCGGCCCGCCTGCGCCTTGCTGACGAAGTCGGGGTCGGCGAGCATCGGGCGGGCCATCGACACCATGTCCGCGTGGCCGTCCGCGAGCAACTGCTCGGCCAGTTCAGGGGTGTTGATGCGGTTGGTCGTCACCAGCGGGATCGACACCGCGCCCATGACCTTCTTGGTGACCCAGGCGTACGCGCCCCGCGGCACCGAGGTCGCGATGGTGGGGATGCGTGCCTCGTGCCAGCCGATGCCGGTGTTGATGATGGTCGCGCCGGCCGCCTCCACGGCCTTGGCGAGGGTGATCACCTCGTCCAGGGAGGAGCCGCCCGGGACCAGGTCCAGCATCGACAGGCGGTAGATGACGATGAAGTCCTCGCCGACGGCTTCGCGTACGCGGCGGACGATTTCGAGGGGGAAGCGCGTGCGGTTCTCGTAGCTGCCGCCCCAGCGGTCGTCGCGCTTGTTGGTCTGGGTGGCGATGAACTCGTTGATCAGGTAGCCCTCGGAGCCCATGATCTCCACGCCGTCGTAGCCGGCGGCCTTGGCGAGGCGGGCGGTCCTGGCATAGTCGTCGATGGTCCGCTCGACCTCGTCGTCCGTGAGGGCGCGGGGGGTGTGGGGGCTGATGGGGGCCTGGAGTGCGCTGGGGGCGACCAGGTCGGGGTGGTAGGCGTACCGGCCGAAGTGGAGGATCTGCATCGCGATCCTTCCGCCTTCGCGGTGTACCGCGGCGGTGATCTCGGCGTGCTGTTCGGCTTCCGCCTCGGTGGTGAGTTTGGCGCCGCCTTCGTAGGGGCGGCCCGCCTCGTTGGGGGCGATGCCGCCGGTGACGATGAGGCCTACGCCGCCGCGGGCTCTGGCCGCGTAGAACTCGGCCATGCGCTTGAAGCCGTGTTCTGCCTCTTCGAGGCCTATGTGCATGGAGCCCATGAGTACGCGGTTCGGCAGGGTGGTGAAGCCCAGGTTCAGCGGGTTCAGCAGGTGTGGGTAGTGGGTCATTGGCCCCTCCGTGCGCGGCGTCGTCCCCATGGTTGTAGACGACGTCCGGCCGTTTGTGCAACTAGTTGCAAAAGGATGGGCCGCAGTGTGACGAGAACCTCTCGGGGGGGTGCCCTGTCGTGTCGGGGTTCGTTTGCGGGTGCGGGTCCGTGAGGGCTGGTCGCGCAGTTCCCCGCGCCCCTTGGGGGGTGGGGGCTTGCGGCCGATCCGACGTGCGGGAACGTCGTGGTTGCTCGCGCCGTTCCCCGCGCCCCTTGGGGGGGGGTGGGGGCACAGGTGCGATTTGACCTGCGGGAACGTCGTGGTTGGCCGCGCCGTTCCCCGCGCCCCCTAGGGGGTGGGGGCGCAGGTGCGATTTGACGTGCGGGAGCGTCGTGGTTGGGCGCGCCGTTCCCCGCGCCCCTTGGGGGGTGGGGGCACAGGTGCGATTGCCCTGCGCGAGCGTTGTGGTTGGGCGCGCCGTTCCTCGCGTCCCTTCGTGGCGCGGGTCGCGCTTTTTAGGGGCGCGGGGAACTGCGCGGCCAGCCACGACGGAGCCGCACACGCAGTCCGTGGCGCGGCCCCCCGTGGGGGTTTCAGGGGCGCGAGCCCTCACGACGGGCCCGGACTCGGGGCCGTTCCGCGGTGTCGGGGAGCCCGCGGCGGCCCACCACCACGTGCGCGTGCAGCTCCTCCGAGACCTTCACGCGCGGCACCAGCCCCGCCGCCGTGAAGAGCTCGACGGCGAGCCCCACCTGCCGTTCGCTCGTCTCGACGAGCAGGCTCCCCCCGGGCGCCAGCCACCCCGGCGCCTCCGCGAGCACGCGGCGCAGGACGTCGAGCCCGTCCCCTCCCCCGTCGAGCGCGACCAGCGGTTCATGGTCGCGGGCCTCCGGCGGCAGGAGCCCCACCTCACCGGTGGGCACGTACGGCACGTTCGCGGCCAGGACCCCGACCCGCCCGCGCAGTTCGCGCGGCAGCGGACCGAAGAGGTCGCCCTCGTAGACCCGGCCGCGTCCGCCGACGTTGCGGCGCGCGCAGCGCACGGCCACGGGGTCGATGTCCGCGGCATGCAGCTCCGCGCCGGGAAGCGACGCCACGAGCGCCGCCCCCACCGCACCCGAGCCGCAGCACAGGTCCACCACGACGGGCGCCTCGGAGGCGAGGGCGCGGGCGAGCCCGACGGCCTGCCCGATCAGGAACTCGGTGCGTCGGCGCGGCACGAAGACGCCGGGTTCCACCGCGATCCGCAGACCGCTGAACTCGGCCCAGCCCAGGACGTGTTCCAGCGGCCGGCCCGCGGCCCGGCGGTCCACCATGGCGGTGAGTTCGGCCGGCGTACGGGCGGCGGTGAGGATGAGTCGTGCTTCGTCCTCCGCGAAGACACAGCCCGCGGAGCGGAGCGCGGTGACGACATGGACGTAGGAAGGTGGCATGGAAGCCGAGGAGCCTTTCGGGAAACCGAAGGGCGCTCTCCGAGGCCGGCAGGGCCTAGGTCACCTGTTGCCGACGAGGCCACAAGGCGGGAGCACCCGAGCTGACACAGCGGTAATGGGGCTCACCTCCTTGGTCGGGCACGGCTGGAGCGGTTCTCAGCCGGACGGCAACATTACACGCCGGCCTTCCGATTGCCCCATGCAATTAGTGGTTGTAGCGTGCAACCATCCGAGAAGGGGCAGACCAGTGACCGCAGCCGACGTGACCGCAGCCGAGGTCGCCATCGAGACGATCCACCACGAGATGACGGCCTTCGCCCGCCGCGCTCGGGCCTCCGCCGGCCGGCTGCACCCGGAGCTGTCCCTGGTCTCGTACACGCTGCTCGGTCATCTGGAGGAGCGCGGCGGCTGCCGCGCCACCGATCTCGCCGCGCACTACGCCCTCGACAAGTCCACGGTCAGCCGCCAGGTGTCGGCCCTCGAAGGAGCCGGACTGATCGAGCGGCGGTCCGATCCGCAGGACCAGCGCGTCCAGGTGCTCCACCTCACGGCGGCCGGGAGGGAGATCCTCGCCCAGGTGACCGCGAGCCGCCGGGTGGCCTTCCGTGAGCGGCTGGCGGGCTGGCCCGAGGAGGATCTGCGACGGTTCGCGGGCTATCTGCTGCGGTACAACGCGGCGGGCCCGGGCCCGACGTGAACGCGTGCCCGGGCGGCCTGCCCGTGAGCGGCTGAGCGGCGCCCGAGCACGCGGCCCCGGGCCCCGCCCCCGGCTCGGCGCCCCTCAGCCGACCGCCACCACTCGCCCGTCCTCCAGCCGCTCGGGCCGCTCCGGCACCCGCGCCGCCAGGAACCTCGTCCTGCGCCGCAGCCGGAAGCCCAGTGACTCGTAGAGCCGGAGGGCGTTGGTGTTGTCCGCTGCGGTGTGCAGGAACGGGGTCTCGCCCCGGGCGCGTATGCCGTGCGCGACCGCCAGGGTCAGCCGGGTCGCCAGGCCCTGGCCGCGGACGGCGGCGTCGGTGCAGACCGCGCTGATCTCCGTCCAGCCGGGCGGATGCAACCGCTCCCCCGCCATGGCGACCAGGGCCCCGTCCCGGCGTATGCCGAGGTAGGTGCCGAGTTCGACCGTGCGCGGCAGGAACGGGCCCGGTCTGGTCCGCTCCACGAGGGCCAGCATCTCCGGTACGTCGGCGGGGCCCAGCCGTACCGCCTCCGGGTCGGGCGCAGCGGCCAGGCCGTCGTCGACGAACTGCACGCCCTCCCCGCGGAACGTGATCTCCCAGCCTTCCGGGATCTCCCCGCGGAAACCGGGCAGCGCGATCTCGTTGCCCGGCCCGGCGAGCGCCGCGACGTCGGCCCAGTCGTCGGCGCCGGGGTCGTCGGGCAGCGCGAGCCAGGGCGACACGTCGGCGGGATAGCGCAGCACCCGGCCGCGGCGTTCGGCGAAGTGGGCGTGCGGACCGGACAGCGACGCCCGTGCGGGGTTGTCCAGGATGTGGGGCGTGGCGCTCATTCCGCGACCTCGATCACGACCTTGCCGCGGGCGTGGCCCTCTTCGACGGTACGCAGCGCCTCGGCGGCCTCTTCGAGGGGGAACGTCCGCGTCACCAGGGGGTCGAGCCTGCCGTCGACGACGAGCCGGACCACCTCGTCGAGCACGGCGGCGGTACGGGCCCGTACGACGGGTGAGCCGCCGAGGCCCTCCACGATGTCCTTGCCGCCCGCGGTGATCAGCTTGGCGCGGTCCTTCACCAGCTCGGCCGCGGCCTCCAGGACCTCGCCACCCACGAGGTCGTACACCGCGTCCACGCCGTCGGGCGCCAGGGCCCGGACGCCCTCGGCGAAGCCGGGGCCGGAGGGCACGTGCGCGGCGCCGAGCGACTCGACCAGGTCCTTCTTCCCGGCGCTCGCCACGCCGATGACGTTCAGTCCGTCGGCGCGCGCGATCTGGGCGACCGCGACGCCCACGCCGCCGCCCACGCCCGTGACCAGGAGGGTCGCGCCCGTCGGCAGGGCGAGCTGGCGTACTCCGTCGTAGGCGGTGGCCGCCGCGACGGGCAGGGCGGCCGCGTCGGTGAAGGAAACGCCGGCGGGCTTGTGCGCGGTCACGGCCACGGGGAACAGCGCGTACTGGGCGTAGCCGCCGGCCACGGGGTTGCCGAAGACCTCGTCGCCGACCGCGAAGCCCGTGACGCCCTCACCGATCTCCTCGACGACACCGGCGGCCTCGTTGCCGAGGACGGCGGGCAGTTCGCGCCGCTGCTGTCCTGGCCGCTGGTAGCCGGTGCGCTGCTTCCAGTCGACGGGGTTGACGCCCGCCGCCCGGACGGCGACCAGCAGCTGGCCGGGCCCGGGCGACGGCCGGTCCTGTTCGACGAGGGCCTCGGTCTCCGGACCGCCGTACTGGGTGAAGACGTACGCCTTGGGCATCTGCTCCGTCACTCTCCTTCACGCCGATGAGGGCACTGGCCGGCTCCTGGCGGCCACTATCGGCAAGGGAGATCGCGGGTGCGGCTATTCCCGGGAACCGCCGGACCCGGCGAGTGTTCATACGGCGGCAATGATCCCCGGTGGGGTGCTGTCGGCGGGCCCGGTACCGTGGAGGGCGTACGCAACGATCAAGGGCCGCCGTCCGGCCGGCCTGGAGGCACCACTCGCATGAACGTGACCCGATGAACGTCACCCGGGGCTTCGCCGGGCGTCCGCGCGTCCGCAACGACGGACTGCCGCCCGGCCAGTACGACGCCCGCGACGACTGGCCCGTCCTGTCCGCGGAGGTCACGCCGGAGCTGGCGACCTCGCAGTGGACGTTCACCGTCGACGGGCTGGTCGCCGAGGAACGCACCTGGTCCTGGGACGAGGCGCACGCGCTGCCGCCGTCCGCCTACGAGGGCGACATCCACTGCGTGACGAGCTGGTCGAAGTTCGGCGTGCGGTTCGCGGGAGTGTCGCTCGACTCGTTCCTCGATCTCGCCCGCCCGACCGCCGAGGCCACCCACGCGGTCGCCTACTCGCACACGGGCTACACCACGAACCTGCCGCTCGCCGATCTGACCGGCGGACGGGCCTGGATCGTCTGGGAGTACGGGGGCAAGCCGCTGCCCGCCGAGCACGGCGGACCGGCGCGGCTGATCGTGCCGCACCTGTACTTCTGGAAGAGCGCCAAGTGGATCGCCGGCATCCGGCTCCTCGACCACGACGAGCCGGGTTTCTGGGAGCAGAACGGCTACCACCACCGCGGCAACCCCTGGGAAGAGCAGCGCTACTCCGGTGACTGAGACGACCTCCCTGTCCTCGACAGCCTCCTTGTCCTCGACGACCTCCCTGTCCTCGACAGCCTCCTTGTCCTCGACGACCTCCCTGTCCTCGACGGACGCCGCGCCCGCGACACGCTTCGCTGTTCCCGGCCGGATCGCCGTGAGCAACCGCGCCGCGGCCACCTGGCAGCGCGCCACCCTCACCGAGATCCGCCGGGAGACACCGCACGCGGCGACCTTCCGGTTCGCCGTGCCCGCGTGGGCGGGGCATCTGCCCGGCCAGCATCTGATGCTCCGGCTGCGGGCCGAGGACGGTTACGTCGCCCAGCGGCACTACTCGATCGCCTCGCCCCCCGACGACGACGGACACGTCGAGCTCACCCTCGACCACGTCGACGGCGGGGAGGTGTCCGGCTGGTTCCACACGGTCGCCAAGCCCGGCGACGAGGTCGAGCTGCGCGGACCGCTCAGCGGGTTCTTCGCCTGGCCCGGCGACCGGCCCGCCCTGCTCATCGGCGCGGGCTCCGGTGTCGTACCGCTGATGTCGATGGTCCGCCACCACCGTGCGCGGAACCTGACGGTGCCCCTGCGGCTGCTGGTGTCGGCCCGCAGTCCGGAGGAGCTGATCTACGCGTCGGAGTACGGACCCGAGACGACCACGGTGTTCACGCGCAGCGCCCCGGAGGGTGTGGCCGTGGGCCGTGTGGCGGCCGCACATGTGGCGCGGCTCCTGGCCGACGGGCCCGATGGTGGGTGGGAAGCCTATGTGTGCGGCTCGAACGGGTTCGCCGAGCACGCCTCGCGGCTGCTGGTGGACGCGGGCCAGCCGGTGGACCGTATCCGGATCGAACGCTTCGGCTGACCGCCCCGTGGCCCGGCGGTCGGCGTGCGGACCCGCCCTTCACCGGCCCGTGGCCCCGGGGCCGTCAGTCGTGAGGGACCACGGCGATCGGGCACGTGGAGCGGTGGAGCAGGGAGTGCGCCGCCCGGCCCAGGCCGCCCCCGTCCGCCGCGGAGCGGCCGACGACCAGCAGCCCCGCCCTCGTCGACGCCTTCAGGAGATGGTGGCCGACGTGCCCGTACACCACCTCCTCCACGACCTCGGTCTCCGGGAACTTGTGGCGCCACGGTCCCAGGACCGCCGTCAGGGAAGACTCCCTTGCGTCCTGCTGCGCGGCCGGGTCACCGGGCGCCCTCGCGCCGACACCGTCTTCGTGCAGGGACGGCAGCGTCCAGGTGTGCACGACGTGCAGGGGCGCGGCCCGGACACCGGCCGCGTCGAAGGCGTAGCCGATGAGTTCGTCGGCCGGTGCCGCCACGTCGAGTCCCAGGACCACCGGCAGGTACGGGGTCCGGGCGGGCGCGGCGGTGTCGTCGCCCGCGCCGGCCGGTACCCGCTCGTCCCGGGGCAGGTCGCCCGCGCGCACGAGCACCACCGGGCAGGCGGCGCCCGCGGCGACGGCGAGCGCGACCGAGCCGACCAGGAATCCGGTGAACCCGCTGAAGCCGCGTGAGCCGAGAACCACCGTCTCGGACTCCGTGGCGGCTTCGAGCAGCGCCGGAAGGGCGGGGGTGTCGGTCCGGCGGGCGGCGATCCGCAACGTCGGGTGCGCATAGGAGAGGTGCACGGCGGCCCGGTCCAGGAGGCCGCGCCGCGGCTCGCGCGCCGAGGCCGCCGACGGCTCGGGGACCGGCCGGATGCGTGCCCCGCGTGCCTGAGGGCGGGGCACGGATCCGGGTGCGGGCGCGGCCTCGGCTGCGGGCGCCGGCCCATGACCGACCCCGGGCAGGGGCGCGGACGCGGTGGGTTCGCCGGTCGCGTGCAGCAGCCGCAGGGTGAGCCGGCGGCGCTCGGCCTCGCGGGCCGCCCAGTCGGCGGCGTCGAGCCCGGCGCGGGAGCCGTCGACTCCCACGGTCACGGTTCGGATGTCCTTTCTCATGGTGCGGGCCCTTCCCGGTTCCTCACGCGTGCCGTTGCGTCCATGCCTCTATGCGTCTATGCGTCTATGCGTCTTTTCGTCTACGCGTCCCCGTCAGCCGGACCACGTCCACTCGGCGACCTCGGGCAGGTCGGTGCCGTGTTCGCGGATCCACGCCTCGTGCCGCGTGTGCACGTCGGACATCCGCTGGCGTACGGCGGCGGCGCGCACGGCCAGGCCCGGGACGCGGTCGATGACGTCCATGACCAGGCGGTACCGGTCGAGGCTGTTGCGGACGACCATGTCGAAGGGGGTCGTGGTGGTGCCCGACTCCTTGTAGCCGCGCACATGGAGGTTGGCGTGGCCGGTGCGCCGGTAGGCCAGCCGGTGGATCAGCCAGGGATAGCCGTGGTAAGCGAAGATCACCGGCTTGTCCGCGGTGAACAGGGCGTCGTACTCGCTGTCGGGCATCCCGTGCGGGTGCTCGCCCTGCGGCATCAGCCGGGCGATGTCGACGACGTTGACGACCCGGACCGCCAGGTCGGGCAGATGGGTGCGCAACAGGGAGGCGGCGGCGAGCACCTCCTGGGTGGGTACGTCTCCGGCGCAGGCCAGCACCACGTCCGGTTCGCGGCTCCCGTTCTCCGTGCCGGCCCACTCCCAGATGCCCGCGCCCCGGGCGCAGTGGGCGCGGGCCTGCTCCATGGACAGCCAGTCGAAGCAGGGCTGCTTCCCGGCGACGATCACGTTCACGTGGTCGCGGCTGCGCAGCGCGTGGTCCGCCACGGACAGCAGGGTGTTGGCGTCCGGCGGCAGATAGACCCGTACGACCTCCGGGCTCTTGTTGAGCACGTGGTCGACGAAGCCCGGGTCCTGGTGGGAGAAGCCGTTGTGGTCCTGGCGCCAGACGTGCGAGGTCAGCAGGTAGTTGAGGGAGGCGAGCGGTGCCCGCCACGGCAGCCCCCGCGAGGTCTTGAGCCACTTGATGTGCTGGTTGACCATGGAGTCGACGATGTGCACGAACGCCTCGTACGACGAGAACAGACCGTGCCGTCCGGTCAGGAGGTAGCCCTCCAGCCAGCCCTGGCAGAGGTGTTCGGACAGGATCTCCACCACGCGGCCGTCGCGGGCGAGGTGTTCGTCGGTGTCGAGGGTCTCGGCCTGCCAGGCCTTGCCGGTCGCCTCGTACAGCGCGCCCAGGCGGTTGGACTCGGTCTCGTCGGGGCCCACGACACGGAAGTTCCGCTGCTCGGCCGTGTCGGCCATGACGCGGGCGAGCAGGCTGCCGAGGACCCGGGTGGGCTCGTGGGTGCTCGCGCCGGGCTTGTCCACGGGGACGGCGAAGTCGTCCAGGTCCGGCATGGGCAGCGAGGTCAGCAGCAGGCCGCCGTTGGTGTGCGGGTTCGCGCCGAGGCGGCGGTCGCCCTCGGGCACCCCGTCGAGAACGAGGCGGGTGGGCCGCCCCTCGGCGTCGAAGAGTTCCTCGGGGCGGTACGAGCGCAGCCAGGCCTCCAGTTGCCGCAGGTGCTCGGGGTTCTCGCGGACCCCGGCGAGCGGGACCTGGTGGGAGCGCCAGGTGCCCTCGACCGGATCCCCGTCGACCTCCGCCGGGCCGGTCCAGCCCTTCGGGGTCCGCAGGACGATCATGGGCCAGCGGGGACGGCCGCCCGCCGCGCCCCCGCTCGTGCCGCCACGGCCCCTGCCGCTCTGTGCCCTGCCGCCCTGCCCCTTGCCGCCCTGGCCGGTCCTCCCGCCGCGGGCCTCCCGCTGGATCTCGGCGATACGGTCCAGTGCCTGGTCCATCGCCTTCGCGAGCTCCCGGTGGACGCGGCGGGGGTCGTCTCCGGACACATGGATGGGTTCGTGTCCGTAGCCCCGCAGGAGTTCGTCGAGTTCGGCGCGCGGCAGCCGGGCGAGCACGGTGGGGTTGGCGATCTTGTAGCCGTTGAGGTGCAGGACGGGCAGGACTGCCCCGTCGTGCACCGGGTCGAGGAACTTGTTCGAGTGCCAGGAGCCGGCGAGGGGTCCCGTCTCGGCCTCGCCGTCCCCGATCACACAGGTGACCAGCAGGTCCGGGTTGTCGAAGGCGGCCCCGTAGGCGTGGGCGAGCGAGTAGCCCAGCTCGCCGCCCTCGTGGAGGGAGCCCGGTGTCTCGGGGGCGACATGGCTGGGGACTCCGCCGGGAAAGGAGAACTGCCGGAAGAGGCGTTCCATCCCTGCCGCGTCCCGGGTGATGTCCGGGTACGTCTGGGTGTAACTGCCTTCGAGCCAGGAGTTCGCGAGGACCGCGGGGCCGCCGTGGCCGGGGCCCCACACACAGATCGTGTCGAGGTCACGCTCGACGACGACACGGTTGAGATGGGTGTGCACCAGGTTGAGGCCGGGTGAGGTGCCCCAGTGCCCGAGCAGCCGCGGCTTGATGTGTTCGGGCTTGAGCGGCTCGGTCAGCAGCGGGTTGCCGAGGAGGTAGATCTGACCGACGGCCAGGTAGTTCGCGGCACGCCAGTGCGCGTCGAGCGCCGCCATGCGGTCCTTGGCCATGGTGAGGGACTCCTGTTCCGAGGGTTCCGAGGGTTCCGAGGGTTCCGGGGGTGCTGGGGGTGCTGGGGGTGCTGGGGGTGCGGGGAGTTACGACGGATTCGAGGGGATGGGACGCGGGTTCCACACGGGGCGCCGATCAGTCGTGGAAGGACGGGTTGTTCGGCCGTTCGCGTGCGCCGCCCCCGCTCCGGGCGGTGACCGTGATGTCCGGTGGCGGGCCCGCTACGGGCGCCATCGTGACGTTCGCACCGACCGCCGAGCGGGCGGGAGTGGCAAACCGGCCCCTGAGAGGGTCCGTTCGGCCTACACGGGGCACACGCACGGTGTACGGCGGTGACTCGGGCGGCGCGGCACGGCTGCGGGTGCTGAGGAGGCGGGACATGCGGACGCGGCAACAGCGGGCGAGCGAGAAGCGGGCGCGGGTGATCGGGCGGCGTTGGCGGCACAATCCGCTGTGCCGCCGTACGGACGTGGTGGAGGCGTGGACCGCGCTGGTCGTCTCCGTCGTGCTGTGGGCCGGTGCGCCGCTGGCCGGGCTGGCGGCGGGCTGGTGGGCGTACGACGGGGCGCGGTCCACGGCGGTGGAGCAGCGGGCCGAACGCCATCGGGTGCTCGCGACGATCGTCGAGGGGTCGCACGCCTCCGCGCCCGCCGGGGAAGGGGACCGGCGGCCGGTGCAGCGGGTGAGTGTCCGCTGGACCGAGCCCGGCGAGCGGGCGCGTACGGGCGAGACCCGGGTGCCCTCCGGAGCCCGGGCCGGCGACCACACGTACATCTGGCTGGACCGCCAGGACCGGATCGTGCCGGCTCCGACGAGCGGCACGGTGGTCTGGCAGCACACGCTGGCGGTGGGCGCCTGTGCGGCGGCGGTGGCCGCGGCCGGCGTACTCGCCCTGCACGCCCTGGTACGCCGGGTCGCCGCACGCCGCCGACTGGCCGAGTGGGAACGGGAGTGGGCCCGTACGGGGCCCGAATGGGCACGGGACCGGGCCTGACGGACGGGACGGGCTGACCGGACGGGCGGACGGAACGGGCGGGACGGGCGGGGCCCTGGGGGAAGGTGCGGGCCGGCCGGGTGGCGACAGAAGCGGGCCGGCCGTCCACGGCTCCCCGGCCCACCAGCCCCGGAACGGGACCGGTCGGCCCCGGTCGGGACCAGTTGGTCCCTGTCCCAGGAGGGCGGCGCCCGGGACCCTGGAGGTGTCCCGACGCGATGTTCGCGGCACTCCAGAAAGGGGACCCGCATGCTCGCAACCTCCACTCCCCGACTGTCCGAGGCCCTGCCCGCCGAGCAGACGCACCGCCTGATGCGACTCGCGCGGGAGGTGTCGTTCGCACCGGGCACACGCATCTTCGAGGAAGGAGGGCGGGCCGACCACTTCTGGATCGTGCGCACCGGATCCGTGGCCCTGGACCTGCGCGTCCCCGGCCGCGGCTCCCCCGTCATCGACACCCTCGGCCACGGTGAACTCGTCGGCTGGTCCTGGCTGTTCCCGCCCTACGTGTGGCAGCTGGGCGCTGAGGCGGTGTCCGCGGTCGATGCGTACGAGCTGGACGCGTCGACCGTGCGTCTGATGTGCCAGTCCGACACCGTCCTCGGCACGGCGGTCGGGCAGTGGGTCGGACGGGTGCTCGCCCGGCGTCTGCACGCCGCGCGCACGCGACTGCTCGACCTGTACGCCCCCCACGGCAGCGGCGTTCCCCGCTGAGCCTCCGGAGGGGACCGTTCGGCCCTGTCGGCGTCCCGCCCGGTGCGCGACGCTCGACCGGGGCAGCCCAGCGTTCAGGGAGTCGTGGTCATGGCCGACCGTCAGAACGTGCCCGGCAGCGCACCGGTCCGGATCTTCCTTCTCGACGACCACGAGGTAGTGCGCCGGGGACTGCACGACCTGCTGGACGCCGAGCCCGACATGGAAGTCGTCGGGGAGGCCGCCACCGGCGCACAGGCGCTGGTGCGCGGACCGGCGCTGCGGCCCGACGTGGCGATCCTGGACGTCCGGCTGCCCGACAGCGACGGCATCACCGTCTGCCGCGAACTGCGTTCCCGGATGCCCTCGGTGGCCTGTCTGATGCTGACGTCCTTCGATGACGACGACGCGCTGCTGGACGCGATCATGGCGGGGGCGGCCGGATACGTCCTCAAGCAGATCAAGGGCTCCGATCTGATCTCGGCGGTCCGCACGGTCGGGGCGGGGCAGTCGATGCTCGATCCGGCGACCACCGGCCGGCTCATGAACACCCTGCGGGCCCCCGCGGGCGACACCGCGGCCCCCGACGACGCACGGCCGGCGGGCCTCACGGAGCGCGAGCGCGAGTTCCTCGTCCTCATCGGCGAGGGGCTCACCAACCGGCAGATCGGGCAGCGGCTCCACCTCTCCGAGAAGACCGTCAAGAACGGCATCTCGCGGCTGCTGGCCAAGCTGGGCGTGGAACGGCGCATCCAGGCGGCGGTGCTCGCGGCGCGGCTGCCGCCCCCTCGCCGGATCGACGAACGGTGAGTTCGGAGCACGCGCCCGCTACATGACGGCGACAGCTTTCGGCACCTCGGGCGGTCAGTGGGTGTCCAACGGCACCCGCCACGTCAGCCTCGTACCACTGTCGCCATTGCCGCCACTGCCGCCGCGGCCGCCCCCGCCGTCGCTGCCACCCCCGTCGCCACTGCCGCCTCCGTCGCCTCCGTCGATGTCCTCGCCGCCGCCACCGCCGTCGCCGCTTCCTTCGTCACCCTGACGGCTGGTCAGCACCAGTTCGCCGCCCCGGCGTCGGGCCCGCTCCGCGAGGTTGCGCAGGCCACTGCGGCGGCCGTCGCCGCCCGTCGGCATTCCCGTGCCGTCGTCGGCGACGGTGAGCGTCAGGCGGCCGTCACGCACGACGAGGGCGACGTCCACCGCGGTGGCCCTCGCGTGCCGGGCGATGTTGGTCAGTGCCTCGCCCACCACGGCCACGGCGTCCTCGGCGACCTCACCGGGTACGTCGACGTCGAGCAGCCCCTCCATCCGCAGGGACGGAGTGAAGCCGAGAACCGCCGCCGCTTCCTCCAGGGCGCGCACCACCCGCACCCGCAGTCCCACGGCAGCGGTCTCGTGGGAGCGCAGGCCGAAGATGGTGGACCTGATGATCTTGATGGTGGTGTCGAGGTCGTCGACCGCCCGGCCCAGCCGCTCGGCGGCCTGCGGATGCTGGACGAAACGCTGCGCGCTCTGCAGGGTCATGCCCGTCGCGAACAGCCGCTGGATCGCGAGGTCGTGCAGGTCCCGGGCGATGCGGTCACGGTCCTCCAGCAGGCTCATCTGCTCGGCGTCGCGGCGCCGGTCCGCGAGCTCCATGGCCAGCGCGGCCTGGCCCGCGAAGTTGAGGAGCGACATGGCCTCCCGCTCGGTGAACGGCGGGCGGCCCGCGCCACGGGCCAGCACCAGGACGCCGCGCAGTCCGTCGTTCGTGCCCAGCGGCACGGCCACGGCAGGACCCAGTCCGTCCCAGCGGTCGGGTCCGTAGGTGATCCTCTTGTCCTTGGCCACGTCCGTCGTGGTGACGAGTGTGCCCGCCGTGAGCGCGGCGCCCGCGAAGGTGCCCTCGCGCGGCAGCAGCAGGCCCAGATGACTCTCGGCCCGCCGGCCGCGCGCCAGTGCTCCGCGCAGATCGCCGGTGCCCTCCACGGTCAGGTCGACGACGCCGAGGTCGGCCGCGGTGATCTCCCGGGCGCGCTCCAGCATCACTTCGAGGACCTGTTCCTGGGGCACGTTCGAGAGCAGTTCGCTGGTGATCTCCGCGCCGGCCGCCAGCCAGCGCTCCCGCAGTCTGACCTGTTCGTAGAGGCGGGCGTTCTCGATGGCCACGCCGGCCGCCACGGCCAGCGTCGACAGGACTGCCTCGTCCTCCGCGTCGAACTCGCCGCCGCCGCGCTTCTCTGTGAGGTAGAGATTGCCGAAGACCGCGTCGCGGACGCTGATCGGTACGCCGAGAAAGGTGTGCATCGGCGGGTGGTGGGGCGGAAAGCCGGAGGACGCCGGGTGGCCGGAGAGTTCGGCGAGCCGCAGCGGCTCGGGGTGCCGGATGAGTTCACCGAGCAGACCGTGTCCGGAGGGCAGTTCGCCGATCAGCGCCCACTGCTCGTCGCCGATGCCCACGGGCACGAACTGGTCCAGCTGGCGCTGCTGTCCGATGACGCCGAGCGCGCCGTACTCCGCGTCGACCAGCACGATCGCGGACTCGACGATCCGGCGCAGCACCTGTGCGAGGTCCAGTTCGCGGCCCACGGACAGGACGGCTTCGAGGAGTCCCTGGAGCCGGTCCCGGGTGCCGCGGACGGTTTCGATACGTCCCTGGAGTTCGTCGAGCAGTTCGTCGAGGCGCAGCTTCGGCACCTGCTCCCGTACTCCGCCGCCGCCTTCTCGACGGCCGCCTTCTCGACAGCTGTCATCTCGACGGCCGCCTTCTTCCCGGCCGCCTTCTTCACGGGCTACGTCACCGTGGCCGCCCTTACCGCTCCCGTGTCCGCCCCCGCCCATGTGCCCCTCCACATCGGGGGCCGACGAGACGTCGTCCCCCGGTCCTTCACCGTAACCGGTGAAGGACGCGGTGACATCGCGCAGTTGGGCCACTCGTCCCGGGCCCGTCCGCGGACATGGCCTGGCGGCCCTCGGACACCACCCGTACGGTGTGGATCATCCGCACCCACCCGCGTAGCAAAGGCGGTCCTCCATGGCCTTGTTCGACCTCCCTCTCGATCAGCTGCGGGAATATCGCAGCGCCTCCGTGGAGCCCGAGGACTTCGACGCCTTCTGGGGAAAGACGCTGGCGGAGGCGCGCGAGCACGACCTCGCCGCCCGCTTCGAGCCGGTCGAGACGCATCTGCGGAACGTCACGGTGTACGACGTCACGTTCGCCGGGTTCGGCGGTCACCCGGTGCGGGGCTGGCTGATCCTGCCGGCCGGGGCGGACGCGCCGCTGCCCGCGGTCGTGGAGTTCATCGGGTACGGCGGCGGACGCGGTCTCTCCCACACGCATCTGCTGTGGGCCTCGGCGGGGTTCGCGCACTTCGTGATGGACACGCGGGGGCAGGGCGGCGCGTGGGGCGGGGGCGGTGACACGCCCGATCCGGTGGGCAGCGTGCCCGCGTATCCCGGGTTCATGACGCGGGGCATCGACGCTCCCGAGAACTACTACTACCGGCGGGTGTTCACCGACGGGGTACGGGCCGTGGAGGCCGCGCGCTCGCATCCGCTGGTCGACGCCTCGCGGACCGCGGTCGTCGGTACGAGTCAGGGGGGCGGTATCTCGATCGCGGTGGGCGGGCTGGTGCCGGACCTCGTGGCGGTCGCGCCCGATGTGCCGTTCCTGTGCGACTACCCGCGCGCGACGCGGCTGACGGACCGGGATCCGTACCGGGAGATCGGGAACTACCTCAAGACGCATCGGGGGCGGACCGAGACGGTGCTGCGCACGCTGTCGTACTTCGACGGGGTGCACTTCGCTGGGCGGGGGCGGGCTCCTGCGCTGTTCTCCGCGGCGCTGGAGGATCAGACGTGTCCGCCGTCGACTGTGTTCGCTGCGTTCAATGCGTGGGGGCATGTCGACAAGGGGATCGAGGTGTACGACTTCAACGACCACGAAGGTGGGGGGCCTTATCAGGAGGCGGTCAAGTTGGCTTGGCTGCCGGCGTATTTCTGAGCGGGGTTGTTGCCCCGGGGGGGCGTCGGCGTTGTCGGGTGTCTGCGGGTGCGTCGTGGCTGGTCGCGCAGTTCCCCGCGCCCCTTAGGAGGTGGGGGTGAAGGGTGGGCTGCCCGTGCGGGTCCGTCGTGGCTGGGTGCGACGATCCCCGCGCCCCTTGGCGGGTCGGCCCGCGACGGGGGCTTTCGTGCTGTCCGACCAGTCGGTATGTTGCGGTGTGGTGGGGCTATGGGTGACGGAGGGGTCATGGTTGTGGTGCAGGGGTACTGCGATGCTCGTTTCGAGGGTGTGCGCAACGCGTTCGAGGAGAACTTCCGTGACCGGGCGGAGCTCGGCGCGGCGGTGGCCGTCACGGTGGACGGTGAGACCGTCGTCGACCTCTGGGGCGGCTGGGCCGACGCGGTTGCAACGCGTGCCTGGGAACGGGACACGCTCGTCAACGTGTGGTCGACCTCGAAGGGGCCGACCGCGCTGTGCGCGCACATCCTGGCCGATCGCGGACTGCTCGACCTGGACGCCCCGGTGGCGGCGTACTGGCCGGAGTTCGCGGCGGCGGGCAAGGAGTCGGTGCTCGTACGGCATCTGCTGTCCCACCGGGCGGGACTCGCCGGGCTGCGCGAGCCGCACTCCGTGGAGCAGCTCTTCGACTGGGAGCTGACCACGAAGCGGCTCGCGGCGACGGAACCCTGGTGGGAGCCGGGGACGGTGTCGGGCTACCACGCGCTGACGTACGGCTTCCTGGTGGGTGAAGTGGTGCGCCGCGTCTCGGGGTTGCTGCCGGGCGCGTTCCTGCGGCGCGAGGTGACGGGGCCGCTCGGCATCGACTTCGGCATCGGGCTGCCGCAGGAGGAAGCGAGGCGTGCGGCCGAACTGGTGCATCCGCCGACCGCCGAGCCCAGCGAGCAGGCGGCGATCTTCAGCCAGTTGCCGCCGGTGGCGCTGGCCGCGCTCACGAACCCGGCGGCGGGCGCGCCCGAGGCCAACACGGCGGCATGGCGGGCCGCGGAGATCCCGGCGGCCAACGGGCACGGCACGGCCCGTGCGGTCGCCGCGCTGTACGGGATCCTCGCGGGCCGGGGCTCGTACGGGGCCCATCGCGTCCTGTCCCCCGAGGCCGCCGAGCGGGTCCGGGAGGGACAGGGCGTCTGCCGCGACCTGGTGCTCGGTGCCGGCCTCGGAAGGGAGACGGAGATCGGGCTCGGCGTCTGGCTCAGCGGCTCCCAGCAGTCCTACGGCCCCAACCCCCGGGCCGTCGGGCACGACGGCTTCGGCGGTTCCTGCGGTCTGGCCGACCCCGAGGCGGGTGTGTCGCTGGGGTACGTCATGAACCGGATGGGTCCGCACATCGCCGACGACCCGCGCAAGACGGCGCTCGTCGACGCCCTCTACGGCGCGCTCTGAGGGCGAAGCCGGACGGGCTGAAATCGGCCGATCCGCCGGGACGCACTTCCAGCATGGTTTAGACCAATGCTAGAGATGGTCGCTCACGAGGAACCGCGTCCTCCGGCCCCATGACCAGGGCCGCGGGGCGCGGGTCCACCGCCCGCACGGCTACGTCTTGTCACAAGGGGAGCGCGGACATGGCCCGCAGCACCACGCACGATGACCCTCAGCCGCTGTACGCGCGGATCGCCTCGGAGTTGCTCGGGGCCCTGCGCGACGGTTCCGTCCCGCCCGGCGAACGGCTGCCGGGTGAGCGGCAGTTGGCGGCGCACTTCGGAGCCAGCCGGGAGACCGTCCGGCAGGCCCTGGACATCCTTCGCCGGGACGGCCTGGTCTCCACCGACCGGCGCGGCACCCATGCGAAGCTGCCCGGCCTGCCGGTCGGACACCTCCCGTCGCTCGGCTTTCCGCTCGGCGCCGACACGACCCCGTCCCGCGCGGTCGACCGGGCCACGGTGGCCTGGGAGACTCCCCCGGCGGAGCACGCAAAGGCGCTGGGACTGGCCCCGTGGCGGCCGACGCTGGTGCACCGGTACGAATCCGCCGCGCCGGACGGGCACGGGCGGCGGACCGCGGTGACGTCGTTCTCGGCGGTCGCGCTCTCGGAGGTCGAGGAACTCGCCCGCTACCGCGACCGCGCCGACGGCAGGTCGTCGGCGCAGCTGCGGCGCGTGTACGACTGGATGCGCCGGGCGGGGCTGACCCTGCACCACCGCGATTCCATCACCGGGCCCGGCGAGGCGGCCTCGGTGCGGGTGACGCGGCGGGTGCACGACCAGTACGCCCGCCCCTTGGAGATCACCGATCTGGTGGTGGACGCCGAGCAGGACGCACTGGTCTACGAGTTCACGCTCCCGGCCGTCGCGGAGCCGCACGGGTCGTGACGGCCGGCCGGAGAACTGCGTGCGGTCTCCGGCCGGCGGGGGCGGCGGTCAGCGGGAGCCGGGAGCGCCGACCGATTCGCGGTGCTCGTCCTCCTGTCCGGCCGGGGCGCGCTGCGGCAGCTTGGCACCCTCGATGTCCACGTCGGGCGTGACGCGGTCGAGCCAGCCGGGCAGTCCCCAGGCGCGGCGGCCGATGAGGGCCATGACGGCCGGGACGAGCGTCATCCGGACCACGAACGCGTCGACGAGGACGCCGAAGGACAGGGCGAAACCGATGGACTTGATGATCGGGTCGTGGTTGAAGACGAAGCCGCCGAAGACCGCGACCATGATCAGTGCGGCGGCGCTGACCACCCGGCCGCTGCGCGCCACGCCGTGGACGATGGCCTCGGAGGCGCTGCCCGTCCGCTCGTAGTGCTCGCGCATCCGGCTGACCAGGAAGACCTCGTAGTCCATGGCCAGCCCGAAGAGGACGCCGATGAGCAGGACGGGGAGGAAGCTGGTGACGGGTCCGGCGGACGGGATGTCGAGCACGCCGTTCAGGTGACCGCTCTGGAAGACCCACACGGTGGCGCCGAGGGACGCGGCGACCGACAGCAGGAATCCGAGGGCGGCCTTGAGCGGGACGAGCAGGGACCGGAAGGCGATGGTCAGCAGGATCAGCGCCAGGATCACGATGATGGCGATGAACAGCGGCAGGGCGTCGGACAGTTTGCCCGCGACGTCGATGGCCGCGGCGGTGGCGCCGGCGATGTAGAGGGTGCCGCCCGCCTTGTCGATGCTGGGCGCGTTGTCCCGCAGCCGGTGCACCAGGTCCGTGGTGGCCTGGGCGTCCGGGCCGGTCTTCGGTACGACCGCGACGACCGCGAGACTGGAGTCCGGGTTGGTCACCGGCTCGGCGACGGCGGCCACTCCGGCGTCACCGGCCAGGCTCGTACGCAGCCGGGTGAGTGTGTCGGTGCGGTCGGCGGCCGGGATGCCGCTGGTGTCGACGACGGCGGTCACGGTCGCGTTGAAGCCGACCCCGAAGCCCTCGCTCAGCAGGTCGTAGCTCTTGTGCTGGGTGCTCTCGACGGGCTGGGAGGCATATCCGGGCAGGCCGAGGCGCAGGTCGCGGGCGGGCAGGGCGAGCGCGAGGAGGCCCACCACACCCACCAGCAGGACGATCACGGGCTTGCCGGTGACCAGCCGGGCCCAGCCCAGGGCCCAGGAGCCGGCGGGGCGCTCGGAGCGGCGGGGGCGCGGGCGCAGGCGCTCGCCGAACATGCCCAGCACCGCGGGCACCAGGCTGATGGCGATGAGCACGGCGAGCAGGACGGTCACGGCGGCGGCCAGGCCCATGATCGTGAGGAACGGGATACCGGTGACCGCCAGCGCGGAGAGCGCGATGATGACGGTCGCTCCGGCGAAGACGACCGCGCCGCCCGCGGTGGCCACGGCCCGTGCGATGGAGTCCTCGACGTCCGTGTCGGGGTCGGCGAGCTGCTCCCGGTGGCGGGAGAGGATGAACAGGGCGTAGTCGATGCCCACCGCCAGGCCGATCATGAGGGCGAGCACGGTGGCGGTGCTGGTCATCTCCACGAAGCGGGAGACGAACTGGACGCCCAGCACGCCGATCGCGACCCCCACGACGGCGGTCAGCAGCGGGAGTCCGGCCGCGATCAGTGAGCCGAGCGCCAGGGCCAGGACGGCGAAGGCGATGACGACGCCCACGATCTCCGCCGGGCCGCCGACCTCGGTCTGGGGCTGCATCGCCGAGCCGCCGAACTCGACTTCGAGCCCGGCGTCCCGGGCCTGGTCCATCGCGTCCGACAGGGCGTCCTTGGACGTCTGGGGCACGCTGTCGGCCGCCTGGCGGAACATCACGTCGGAGTAGCCGATGCGTCCGTCCCGCGAGACCGTGCCGGTTCCGGCCGGGTCGGAGACGTTGACGACGCCGGGCACCTCGGCGGCCTTCTTCAGGCTCGCGGTGAGAGCGGCCTCGGCCCTGGTGTCACCGAGTGTGTCTCCCTCGGGGGCGGCGAAGACGACCCGGGCCACCCCGCCGGCGGCGGCCGGGAACTTCTCCTTCAGCAGTTCCTGGGCCTTCTGGGACTCGATCCCCGGCACCGAGAACTCGGTGCTCACCTTGCCGTGCAGGGTGATCCCGAGGCCTCCGACGACGGCGAGCAGCAGCAGCCAGACGGCCAGCACCCTGCCCCGGCGGCGCACCGCCCATCGTCCCCAGGTGTACAGGCGTGACGCCATGACCCGTCTTCCTCCCTCTCCCCGCAGACCCGGTCGGACCGCGACATCTCTACACCCTAAAGCATTTTTACAGTCGGATGTAAATTAACTACGGGTGGTAAAGTGGCGTCATGATGAGTGACGGCCTTCGGGAACGCAGCAAGGCGCGACGCCGGGAGGCGATCGTCCGCGCGGCCTACGAGCTGTTCGCCGACCGCGGCTTCGAGGCGACGACGATCGCCGACATCGCGGCGGCGGCGGAGGTCTCCCCCCGTACGGTGACCCTGTATTTCCCTTCCAAACTGGAACTGGCGATGTCGGAGTTCGACTCCGTCACCGACCAGGTCAGGGCCGCCGTGCACGACCGGGAGCCCGGTCTGACGATCCTGGACGCGCTGGAGCGCTGGCTGCGCGAGGAGATCGCCGAGCCCCGGGGCCTGGCCGATCTCACCGACCGCGTGCTGGAGCTGAACCCCCAGCTGCGCGCGGTCGCCGAGGCGCGGCTGACGGAGGTCATCAAGTTCGGCGCGAAGATCCTCGCCGAGGAACAGGGCAGTTCCCCGGACGACTTCGGACCGCGCATGGCGTCGGCCGCCGCAGCCGCGGTGATCAGCGAAGTGTGCTATCGGCCCCAGGAGGCCGACATCGACACGGCGATGGCCTTCCTGCGCGCCGGACTGGCGACCCTGCCGTCCGGCCCGGCCTCCTGAGCAACGCGCCCCGCGCGTGCCGTCGCAGTGCGGTCACACGGTGACCGCTCTCTTGAAGTACAGGCGCACGATCGAGCCCGCGGGATCGAAGGTCTCCGTGAGCAGATCGCTCAACTGACGCACCACCCACATCCCGTGGCCGCGCGCGGCCCGGCGGTCCGGCGGCAGATGCCCGGGGAAGGGTGGCGCCGGGGCCAGTTTCGCCGTACCGATGTCGGAGACCTCGCAGATCACGTACTCGACGTCGTTGCGCAGCCGCAGGACGCCTCGGCCGCCCCCGTGGCGCACGGAGTTGACCATCACCTCGTGCACCGCGGCGACCATGTCGTGCGTCCGCTGCTCGGACACTCCGAGGTCACGGGCGTAGCTGCGCAGGGCGTGCCGTGCGTGCGCGGACCGGTCCCGGCCGAAGGGGATGTCGTCGTGGCCTGCGGGCAGTTCGCCGGGCTGCGCCGCGTCGCACTCGGCGGAGAAGTCGGCCGGATCCGCGTAGTGGTCGCTGACCGTCGCCTCCCCCGCCCCCAGGGCGAGTTCGGGGTGGGTACGGGTCGCCGACCGGACCACCGCGGCCGGCAGGACCCGGGTGTCGTACGGGCAGAGTATCCAGTGCCCGGAGCCCGCGAAGGCCACGTTGAGCAGGGACTCGTAGCGCATCCACTCACGTGTCTCGAATTGCGTACGGCCGGGCCAGACGGGTTCGCCGATGATCCGGACCCTGGCTGGGCGGCCCGCCCCGTCCAGGTCGTGCTCGGCGCAGTAGGCGTGGTAGTGGCCGAGGGTGCGCGAGGGGCAGCCGTACCACTCGTCGGCGCGGACGAACTCCACCTCGCACGAGCGCCGGCCGAGCGCGCGGCCGAGGAGGCGGATGTTGCGCGACGCGAGCACCGCGAGGACGGTGTCGTCGGCGCGCAGGCCGTCGAGCGCGAAGGTGGCCGCGCCGTCCAGGAAGTCCTCCTCCGATCCGTAGCACAGCGCCTGATGGACGAACCCCGGACGGGTCATGGGATCGCTCCCTCCCTCACGTCCCCCTTGTCGAGGTGCAGCCCGGGGATCCTGTCCCAGCCGGTGACGCGCATCAGACGCTGGATGTGCGGGGCGACGCCGTGCAGGACCAGGGTGCCGCCGGAGGTGTGCAGGGCCAGGGCCGAGAAAACCAGCAGGCGCAGCGCGCCCACGTCGATGAACGCCAGCTCCCGCAGGTCGAGCCGGATGCTCGTGCCGTCGACCGAACGGGCCCGGGCGCGGGTCGTCTCGGCCTGCAGGGCGCGGGCCAGAGCCGTCACGTTCGTGTCGTCCACCTCGCCGGCGAGCGCCAGGCCCGGCGGGGCGAAGGTGCGCGTGATGGAGAGCAGTTCGTCGCGCCACACCAGGTCGGCGGCGACCCGCCCGTGGTGCAGTCCGTCGAGCGGGGCCAGTTCCACGTCGTCGAAGACCCTGCGGTCGTACTGGCAGATCCCGAGGACCGGCAGGGACGCGAAGACGGGTTCCAGGAGGAGTTCGCTGTCGTGCAGCGTCTTGAGCCCCTTGCCCGCCTGACCGCGCATGATCTCCATGCTGACGCGCAGGCCGAGATAGCCGTCCCCGACCGCGCGGCGCGCCTCGCGGCGGATCACCTCGTCGAGGTCCCACAGCCCCTCGGGCGTCCCGAGGTGCGGGTCCACCGTCAGGCGGCCCGCGGCGAGTTCGTCGTCGACGGCACAGCCGCGGGACTCCAGGAAGGTGAGCGCGAGTTCGGCCGGCAGATCGGCCGGGCCCAGCACCAGCCCCCGGTGCCCACTGGCGAGCCCGTCGAGGAGAAACGCGGCGACCACGGTCTCGCGCTCCTCGTCCGCGTCGTAGCCGAGCAGCAGATGGTCTCCGGCGCGCATCTCTCCGACCGCTCTGAGCGCGGGCACAACTTCCATTTCCCGCACCTCCAGATCTCCCGCTCGGTGTGCCGGAACGCCTCCACGCTACGCCCGCCGACACCTGTGCGAGAGGATGAGTACCCGATTTCCGTCACCCCGCCGGGACTCGGACACGGGCGTCGCGGAGCGTTAGGGTGACCGCCATCGGCCGGGTGAGGAGGAGCGATGGGCGCCTCGGTACGCAGCGGCAGGAGCGGCAATCTTCCCGCCGAGCCCAACACGTTCGTCGGCCGCGCGTCCGAACTCGCCCGGATCGGGACCCTGTTGGAGTCCACCCGCCTCCTGACCCTCACCGGCCCCGGTGGCGTCGGCAAGTCCCGGCTGGCGCTGCGGGCCGCACACGCCGCACAGGACGCGTTCCCCGGCGGGGTATGGCTGGTGGAACTCTCCGATCTGCAGAACCCCGACCTCCTCACGAACGCGGTGGCGGAGGCGACCCGGCTGACCGAGCAGACCCTGCGCCCGCTTCTGGTGGCGGTCTGCGAGCACCTCGACGACGGACCCCTGCTGCTCGTCCTGGACACCTGCGAGCACGTGCTCGCCGAGTGCGGCCGTGTGGTCCAGGAACTCCTCGCGCGCGTACCGGAGTTACGGATCCTGGCCACCAGCCGCCAGCCACTGGGGGTGCCCGGTGAGCATCTGCTGTCGCTGGCACCGCTGCCGCTCGGCGAGCACTCCGACGCGGTCGCCCTGTTCACGGCCCGCGCCACCGCCGCCGTGCCGTCGTTCGCGCTGACCGACGGCAACCGGGCCGACGTCGCGGCGGTCTGCGCCCGGCTGGACGGGATTCCGCTCGCCCTGGAACTGGCCGCGGTGCGCCTGCGCGGTTTCCCTCTCGACCGGCTGCTGCAGGGCCTCGACTCCCGTTTCGACCTGCTCGTCTCGCCCGCCCGGCCCCGGCTCGCCCGGCACCAGACGCTGCGTACGGCGATCGGCTGGAGCCATGAGCTGTGCACCCCGCTGGAGCGGCTGCTGTGGGCGCGGCTGTCCGTCTTCGCGGGCGGCTGGGACGTGGAGGCCGCCGAATTCGTCTGCCACGGGGGCCCGTTGGACGCGGAGGAGATCCTCGCCCTGCTCGCGTCACTCACCGAGAAGTCGATCGTCACCCGGGAGAACGACAGCGTGGCCGGGCGGTACCGCATGCTCGACACCGTCCGCACCTTCGGCGCCGACTGGCTGGAGGGCCTCGGCGAACAGGACGCCGTACGTGCCCGTCATCTCGACTACTTCCGCTGGATCGCCCGGCAGGGGGAGGCCGAGTGGCTGGGCCCCGGCCAGCGTATGTGGGCCGAACGGCTGAGTGTGGAGCACGCCAACCTGCGGGTCGCGCTGGAGGAGAGCCTGGCGGCGCCGGAGCCCGAGCAGGCGCTCGAACTCACCGGCACGCTCTGGTACTTCTGGTTCGCGTGCGGCTTCGCCGACGAGGGGCGCGGCTATCTTGAACGGGCGCTGCGCCGGACACCCGAGAGTGTCCCCGGGCACACCCTGGCGACCTGGGCGCACCGGCTGGTCACGGTCGTACCGGACGACGTGGACGCGGCCGAGTCCGTGAGCGCGGCGTACGTGTGGCTGGCGCACGAACGTCAGTTACCCGTCTCCGCGCTGCCGTTGACGGGAGCCAGCCTCGCGGTGCGCGGCGAGTCCGCGCGGTCGGCCCTGTTGTACGGCAGCAACACCCAGGGGCCCGGGGCCGGGGGCGGCGCGGAGTTCTTCCAACTGCTGACGCTGGCCGTGCAGGCGTATCTCCTGGCCGGGCAGGGCGCGTTCGAGCGGTGCGCGGTGGTCGCCGAACGGCTGCGGCTGGACTGCGCGAAGCGGGGGGAGCTGTGGATGCGGGCCTGGGGCGACTTCTTCGTCGCCCTCGCCGGGATAGGGCTCGGGCGGCCGGAAGCGGCGCTGCGTTCCGCGCGCGAGGCGCTGGCGGCCAAGTGGCGCGTCCACGACCGGCTGGGCGCGGCAGCCGTCGCCGACCTCCTGATCGCCGGGGAGGCCGCCGCCGGTGAGCCCGAGCGCGCGGCCCGTCTGCTGGGCGTGGGCACCCGGCTCTGGTACACGGCCGGACTCCCCCAGCTCGCCGACATCGAGGCGACCGTCTTCCGCCGGGAGTACGCACGCCAGCTCCGGGCCACCCTCGGCGACACCGCTTTCGCCGAGGCCGTGCGCGAGGGCCGCGGACTGGACCCGGAGGCGGCGATACGGCTCGCCCTGAACGGCGTACTGGACGAGGCGGATCTCTGACGTGCGGCCGTCCGCTCCGTGAACGCGGCCGGACGACGGATTGCGGAAACGGCGCACCCGCTTAGTGTCGAAAGCATGTCCACCGGCGAGCCGTCACGGACCGAGCGGGCGTCGGGCCGCTCCTGAGGCCGGGCACGCATGCGCACGTGACGACACGAACAGAGAGGCACTCCCCATGGGAACCTTCACCACCAGCGACGGCACCGGGATCTTCTACAAGGACTGGGGCACCGGCCGGCCGGTCGTCTTCAGCCACGGCTGGCCGCTGAACGCCGACGCGTGGGACGGACAGGCCCGTCTGGTGGCCGACAACGGCTTCCGTGCCGTCGCGCACGACCGCCGCGGCCACGGCCGCTCCGATCAGCCCTGGCAGGGCAACCACATGGACCGGTACGCGGACGACCTGGCCGAACTCATCGAGGGTCTCGACCTCGACAACGTGATCCTGGTCGGTCACTCGACCGGCGGCGGCGAGGTGACCCGTTACATCGGCCGCCACGGCACCCGGCGGGTCGCCAAGGTAGTCCTGCTGGGCGCCGTGCCGCCGCTGATGCTGAAGACGGCGGACAATCCCGAGGGCACTCCCCGTGAGGTGTTCGACGGCATCCGCGCCGGTGTCGAGGCGGACCGCTCGCAGTTCTACTGGGACCTCAGCGAGTCGTTCTACGGCTTCAACCGGCCCGGTGCCACCGTGTCGGAGGGTCTGCGCCGCTCCTTCTGGCTGTGGAGCATGCAGGTCGGCCTGAAGGCCGCGTACGACTGCGTCGAGCAGTTCTCCGAGCAGGAGTTCACCGAGGACCTGCGCGGCATCGACGTCCCCACGCTGGTCGCGCACGGCGAGGACGACCAGATCGTGCCCATCGGGGCCGCCGCCCTCAAGACGGCGCAGCTCGTCAAGGACGCCACGCTCAAGACGTACCCGGGTGCCCCGCACGGCCTGGTCGGCGAGTTCGAGAAGGCCTTCAACGCCGATCTGCTCGCCTTCGTCAGGAGCTGACTCCGACGCACGGGCCGGCAGCGGCACCCGAGCCGGCATCGACGCACGAGCCGGGCCCGCGCCCGCGCCCTGCCCTGGGCGCGGCCGGGCTCAGAGCCAGCCGTTGCGCCGGAATCCCCGGTGGATGCCGAGGCAGAGAGTGGCGATGACACCGAGGGCCAGCGGATAGCCGTACGTCCAGTGCAGTTCCGGCATGTGGTCGAAGTTCATGCCGTAGATGCCGCAGATCATGGTCGGTACGGCGACGATGGCGGCCCAGGCCGTGATCTTGCGCATGTCCTCGTTCTGGGCGACCGTCACCTGGGCCACATGGGCCTGGAGGATCGAGTCGAGCAGCCCGTCGAAGGCGTTGATCTGCTCGGTGGCACGGGCCAGGTGGTCGGCCACGTCACGGAAGTACGGCTGTATCTCCGGGGAGACGGCGGCCGGCGGTTCATGGGCGAGGATCTGCAGGGGCCGGTGCAGGGGCGCCACCGCCCGCTTCAGTTCGAGGAGCTCGCGCTTGAGCTGGTAGATCTGGCCGGCGTCGCCGCGGGCGGTGCGCTCGGCGAAGACCGCGGTCTCGACGGCCTCTATGTCGTTCTGAACGGCGTCCGTGACGTCGAGGTAGTCGTCGACCACTTGGTCCGCGATGGCGTGCAGGACCGCCGAGGGCCCCTTCTGGAGCTGGTCGGGCAGCCGCTCCAGGGCCTCCCGGAGCGGACCGAGGGAGCCGTGGCTGCCGTGCCGGATGGTGATCACGAAGTCCCGGCCGACGAAGACCATCACCTCGCCGGTGTCCACGACCTCGCTGGTCGCGGTGAGCTGCTCGTGCTCGACGTACCGGACGGTCTTGAAGACGGCGAACAGTGTGTCGTCGTAGCGCTCGACCTTCGGCCGCTGATGGGCGTGGATCGCGTCCTCCACGGCCAGCGGATGCAGGCCGAACAGCTTGGCGAGGCCGGCGAACTCCTCCTCGGTGGGCTCGTGCAGACCGATCCAGACGAAGCCCTCCCGGCGCTCGCGGGTCCGGCGGATCGCCTCGCCCGGCGCCCAGTCGCCGGGCTGCCGTCCGCCCTCGCGGTAGACCACGCAGTTCTCCACCGCGCTGCCGAGGGGGGAACGGGCGGGATGGCTGAGGTCCACCGTGCGGCGGTAGGCGCGGCGGACCACTCTGCTGAGGTTGCGGATCATGGGCACTGACTGGGCTCCTTCGGTGACCGGGTCAGTGTGCCACCGGTCCACGACCTCCCCGTGCCACCGGTCCGCGACCGCCTCGCCCACAGGTGCCCGGCGCGACCGGGGCGGGCGGCCCGGCCGGGCCGCCCGCTCCAAGGGCCTGTCGCTATGGCTGCGCCTGGCCGATGTTGACCATCCAGGGGATGCCGAACCGGTCCGTACACATCCCGAACACGTCGCCCCACATCTGTTTCTCCAGCGGGACGGAGACCGTGCCCCCGGCGGACAGCTTCTCCCAGTAGCCGCGCAGCTCGCTCTCGTCGTCGCCGCTCAGGCTCACCGAGAAGTTGCCGCCCGGCGTGTACTCCATGCCCGGTGGGGTGTCGGCTCCCATCAGGGTGAAGCCGCTCGGCGTCTCCAGCATGCCGTGCATGATCTGGTCGGCCTCCGGGGTGCCCGGCGCACCGGCCTCCCCGAAGGTGTTCAGCGCCAGCGTGCCGCCGAAGACCTCCTTGTAGAACTCCATCGCCGGCCGGGCGTCGCCGTCGAAGCTGATGTAGGGGTTGAGGCGTGAAGCCATGGAAACCTCCCAGATCGGACAGAACGAGCAGGTGTCCGCAGACTAGCGCGGGCCACTGACAACGGCCCTGACCAGGCGATCGGCCTCTCCCGACCGCCTGGCGGCACCCCCGGCCCCGCTCACCCCGGGTCAGCGCCCGGCTCACCCCGGGGTCAGCCCTTGGTCAGTTCCTTGAGCGCGGTGTTGAGTTCGAGGACGTTCACCCGGGGCTCGCCCATGAAACCGAGCGTGCGGCCGTCGGTGTGCCGGTCCACGAGCTGCCGCACCCGGGCCACGGACAGGCCGTTCCGCTCGGCGACCCGGTGCACCTGGAGGTCGGCGTAGGCCGGGGAGATGTCCGGGTCGAGGCCGGATCCGGAGGACGTCACCGCGTCGGCGGGGACCTGGGACGGCCTGACCTTGTAGTCGGCCGTCGAGTTGTCCTTGACGACCTTGGCCTTGGCCTCCTTCACCCAGGTGATCAGTTCGGCGTTGTCGCCGGAGCGGTTGGTGGCGCCCGAGAGGATCAGCTTGTACTGGGTGTTGACCGAGTTCTCGCCGAGGCCGTTGGCCGGCCGGGGCTGGAAATAGTCGAGTCCGTAGCCCTGCTGGCCGATCAGCGAGGAGCCGACGACCTTGCCGCCCGAGGTGATCTCCGACCCGTTCGCCTTCGAGTTGAAGAGCGCCTGGGCGACGCCCGTCACGGCGAGGGGGTAGAGCACCCCGCAGACGACGGTGAGGACCAGGAGCGCCCGCAGCCCCGCGCCCAGCAGCCGGGCGGTGTTCGTGACCGAGTTGTTCATGACGATCAGCACGCTTTCGAGGAAGGTCGGGGAGTTACAGCCCGGGGACGAGGGAGAGGAGCAGGTCGATGAGCTTGATGCCGATGAAGGGCGCGATCAGTCCGCCCAGGCCGTAGATGCCGAGGTTGCGCCGCAGCAGCCGGTCGGCGCTGACCGGCCGGTACCGCACTCCGCGCAGGGCGAGCGGCACCAGCGCGATGATGACCAGCGCGTTGAAGATCACCGCGGCGAGGATCGCAGAGTCCGGCGAGGACAGCTGCATGACGTTGAGCTTGTCCAGGCCCGGGTAGACCGCCGCGAACAGCGCGGGGATGATCGCGAAGTACTTGGCGACGTCGTTGGCGATGGAGAACGTCGTCAGCGCGCCCCGGGTGATGAGGAGCTGCTTGCCGATCTCGACGATCTCGATGAGCTTGGTCGGGTTGGAGTCGAGGTCGACCATGTTCCCGGCCTCCTTGGCGGCCGAGGTGCCCGTGTTCATGGCCACCCCCACGTCCGCCTGGGCCAGCGCCGGCGCGTCGTTCGTACCGTCGCCCGTCATCGCGACGAGCTTGCCGCCCGCCTGCTCACGCTTGATGAGCGCCATCTTGTCCTCGGGGGTGGCCTCCGCGAGGAAGTCGTCGACGCCCGCCTCCTCGGCGATGGCCCTGGCCGTCAGCGGGTTGTCGCCGGTGATCATGACGGTCCTGATGCCCATGCGGCGCAGTTCGCCGAACCGCTCGCGCATCCCGTCCTTGACGACGTCCTTGAGGTGGATGACACCCAGCACACGGGCGCCCTCGGTGTCGTCGACGGCCACGAGCAGCGGGGTGCCGCCCGCCTCGGAGATCCGGTCGGTCCGGTCCGCCACGTCCGCGGCGACCGTGCCGCCCCGCTCCTTCACCCAGGCGACGACGGAGCCGGCCGCTCCCTTGCGGACCCTGCGTCCGTCGACGTCGACGCCGGACATCCGGGTCTGGGCGGTGAAGGTGATCCACTCGGCGTGCGCCAGCTCGCCCTGGTGGCGCTCGCGCAGTCCGTACCGCTCCTTCGCCAGGATGACGACGGAACGGCCCTCGGGGGTCTCGTCGGCCAGCGAGGAGAGCTGCGCGGCGTCGGCCAGTTCGGCCTCGGTGGTGCCGGTGACGGGCACGAACTCGGCGGCCTGCCGGTTGCCGAGCGTGATGGTGCCGGTCTTGTCGAGCAGCAGCGTGGACACGTCACCGGCGGCCTCGACCGCCCGGCCGGACATGGCCAGGACGTTGCGCTGCACCAGCCGGTCCATGCCGGCGATGCCGATCGCGGAGAGCAGCGCGCCGATCGTGGTCGGGATCAGACAGACGAGCAGCGCCACCAGCACGACCATCGTGAGGTGCGTGCCCGCGTAGTTCGCGAACGGCGGCAGCGTGGCCACCGCGAGGAGGAAGACGATCGTCAGCGAGGCGAGCAGGATGTTCAGCGCGATCTCGTTGGGCGTCTTCTGCCGGGCTGCGCCCTCGACCAGGTTGATCATGCGGTCGATGAAGGTCTCGCCGGGCTTCGTGGTGATCTTGACGACGATGCGGTCGGACAGCACCTTGGTGCCGCCGGTGACGGCCGAGCGGTCGCCGCCGGACTCGCGGATGACGGGGGCGGACTCCCCCGTGATCGCCGACTCGTCCACGGAGGCCACGCCCTCGACGACGTCACCGTCGCCGGGGATGATGTCGCCGGCCTCGCAGACGACCCGGTCGCCGATGCGCAGTTCGGTGCCGGGAACCGCTTCCTCCTCGGCACCGCGCAGACGCCTGGCCACGGTGTCGGTCTTGGCCTTGCGCAGGGTGTCCGCCTGCGCCTTGCCACGGCCCTCCGCCACCGCCTCCGCCAGGTTGGCGAAGATCACGGTCAGCCAGAGCCAGGCGCTGATCGTCCAGCCGAACCAGTCGCCCGGGTCCTTGAACGAGAAGAGCGTCGTCAGGACCGAGCCGACCAGCACCACGAACATCACGGGGGACTTGACCATCACCCGCGGGTCCAGTTTGCGGAAGGCGTCCGGCAGCGACTTGACCAGTTGCTTCGGGTCGAAGAGACCCCCGCCGACCCGGCCTTCGCCGCCAGTGCGTGCGGCCGGTGCGCCGGTGCCGGCACCGGTGTCGCTGTCGCTGTCGGGGTGTATGTGTGTCGTCATGATGCCAGCCCCTCCGCCAGCGGACCCAGCGCGAGCGCGGGGAAATACGTGAGACCGGTGATGATGAGGATCGCGCCCACCAGCAGTCCGGTGAACAGCGGTTTGTCCGTGCGCAGCGTGCCCGCGGTCTCCGGTACGGGCTTCTGTCCGGCGAGCGAACCGGCGAGCGCCAGGACGAAGACCATGGGCACGAACCGGCCGAGCAGCATCGCCACGCCCAGGGTGGTGTTGAACCACTGGGTGTCCGCGTTCAGACCCGCGAAGGCCGAGCCGTTGTTGTTGGCGGCGGACGTGTAGGCGTACAGGATCTCGGAGAAGCCGTGCGCACCGGTGTTGGTCATCGAGTGGCCCGGCGTCGGCAGGGCCATCGCCGCGGCGGTGAGGACGAGGACGAGTGCCGGGGTGATGAGGATGTACAGGGCCGCGAACTTGATCTCGCGGGTGCCGATCTTCTTGCCCAGGTACTCGGGGGTGCGGCCGACCATCAGACCGGCGATGAACACCGCGATGATCGCCATGATCAGCATGCCGTAGAGGCCGGATCCGGTGCCGCCGGGCGCGATCTCGCCGAGTTGCATGCCCAGCAGGGTGATGCCGCCGCCGAGGCCCGTGAACGAGGAGTGGAAGGAGTCCACCGCGCCGGTCGAGGTCAGCGTCGTGGACACCGCGAAGATCGACGAGGCGCCGACGCCGAAGCGGGTCTCCTTGCCCTCCAGCGCGCCGCCCGCGAGGTCGAAGGCGGGGCCGTGGTGGGCGAACTCGGTCCACATCATCAGGGCGACGAAGCCGACCCAGATGGTGGCCATGGTGGCGAGGATCGCGTAGCCCTGCTTCAGGCTGCCGACCATCCGGCCGAAGGTGCGGGTCAGCGAGAACGGCACGACCAGGATCAGGAAGATCTCGAAGAGGTTCGAGAAGGGGGTGGGGTTCTCGAAGGGGTGGGCGCTGTTGGCGTTGAAGTAGCCGCCGCCGTTGGTGCCGAGTTCCTTGATGGCCTCCTGGGAGGCGACCGCGCCGCCGTTCCACTGCTGCGAGCCGCCCGAGAACTGGCCGACCTCGTGGATGCCGGAGAAGTTCTGGATCACTCCGCAGGCGACCAGGACGATCGCGGCGATCACGGACAGCGGTATCAGGATGCGGACGACCCCGCGGACGAGGTCCGCCCAGAAGTTGCCGAGGTCGCCGTTGCGGGTGCGCGCGAAGCCTCGTACGAGGGCGACGGCGACCGCGATGCCGACGGCCGCGGAGACGAAGTTCTGCACGGCCAGACCGGCGGTCTGCACGACGTGGCCCATGGCCTGTTCGCCGTAGTACGACTGCCAGTTGGTGTTCGTGACGAAGGAGACGGCGGTGTTGAACGCCTGGTCCGGGTCGATGGAGGAGAAGCCGAGCGAACCGGGCAGCACGCCCTGCAGGCGCTGCAGGAGGTACAGGAAGAGCACGCCTGCGGCGGAGAAGGCGAGGACTCCGCGCAGGTACGCGGGCCAGCGCATCCCGGTGTCCGGGTCGGCGCCGATGCCCTTGTAGATCCACTTCTCGACGCGCAGATGCCGGTCCGAGGAGTAGACCCGGGCCATGTAGTCGCCGAGGGGGCGGTAGGCGAGTGCCAGCGCCGCTATGAGTGCCAGCAGCTGAAGGATGCCGGCGAGTACGGGGCTCATGTCGTGCTCAGAACCTCTCGGGGAACACAAGGGCGAGGACGAGATAGCCCAGCAGGGCGACGGCCACGATCAGGCCGACAAGGTTCTCGGCGGTCACAGCTTCGTCACCCCCTTGGCGACGAGGGCCACCAGCGCGAACAGCGCGATCGTGGTGACGACGAAGGCCACATCGGCCATCGTGAGCTCCTGAATGAGGTTCCGGATGCGGTGCCGGTGCCCTGGCGGACCGCGCCAGTGCCCCGGCCGAACGCCTTGACCTTCAGAGCAAACATCCGGCGGAACCGCTCGCGGCGCACGTTGACGGCTCCCTGACGCCGTTGTGTGCGCTCTTGACGGATCTCATACGCCCGTACGACGCACCGCCGTGCAACCGGCACCCCCGAGTGGCCCCGGAGCATCCCCGAAGCGGCTAAACCGCTGGTCCGGGCTTTGTGGCCACCACCATGCGGCAGCGCGGGCTGCCGTCGTCCCGGCGGCCGAACTCGGACAGGGCGTGCAGTTCGACGGTGAGGCCCGCGCGGGTCAGCTCCCGTCGCACGTCGTCGAGCCGGAACGCGCGGTAGTACATGACGAACGGCGGACGCCACACCGCGTTGCGCACCTTCATCGCCGCGTCGAAGCCGAGCATGGCCCAGTAGCCGGGCGAACCGGGGCGGGCCGGCGCCATGATCGGGAAGGCGAACCGGCCGCCGGGCCTGAGCACCGAGTGGACCTGCTCGAACAGACCGGGCAGTTCGCGGGGCAGGAAGTGTCCGAACGCCCCGAAGCTCACGACCAGGTCGAAGACCGGGCCGAACGGCAGGGCCAGGGCGTCACAGCGCACCCAGGCGGGGGACGGTCCGCCGGGCCGTTCACGCCGTCGCGCCTCGGCGAGCATGCCCGCGCTGATGTCGACGCCGGTGACGCTCTCCCAGCACACCGTGCCCAGCACGTCCATGCCCGCGCCGGTGCCGCAGCACAGGTCGAGCCCGCGCCCGAACGGCCCCATGCCCGTCAGGGCCCGCTCGACGGACCGCAGGAACGCGTCCGGCGTACGGAACGGGGTGTGGTCGAACTTCGGGGCGAGGAGGTCGTAGCCGTGCTCGACGGACGACAGCGCCTGCACGGCGAGTTCGCGGAACGTGGGGCCCTGAGGGGTGAACATCGTCGATCAGCTTAGGGCTTCCTGCCGGTTTCCCGAGGACTTCCTGGGGCTTTCCGGGGTTTCCCGCCCGGGCCCTGGCCAGGGCGTGGCCTTTCGGACACGTGCGGGCACTGTCACCCTCGACATCGAGGACGTTCCGCCCAGGGAAAGGCTGTACCTGCCCCATGAGCTCCTTCCGCCCCGCACCCGCATGGCTGGCCGACGCGGTCTTCTACCAGATCTACCCGCAGTCGTTCGCGGACTCGAACGGCGACGGCATCGGTGACTTCGACGGCATCTGCGAACGGCTGGACCATCTGGCCTGGCTCGGGGTGAACACCGTCTGGCTGAACCCGTGCTTCGAATCGCCCTTCGGGGACGCGGGTTACGACGTCTCCGACTATCTGAACGTAGCCCCCCGCTACGGCTCGAACGACGACCTCGCCAAGCTCGTCGACCGGGCGCGCGGCCACGGGATCCGCGTACTCCTCGATCTGGTCGCGGGACACACCTCCGACCGGCACCCGTGGTTCACCGCGTCGGCGGACGATCCCGACGACCATCGCTACATCTGGACCGCGGAGGGCCGCCCGGACGGTTTCGTGGCCTCCCCCGGCAGCCGTCCGGGTGCGTATCTGCCGAACTTCTTCGCCTTCCAGCCCGCCCTCAACTTCGGTTACGCGCGCACGGATCCGGCCGAGCCCTGGCGTCAGCCGGTGGACGCGGAGGGCCCGCGCGCCAACCGGGAGGCACTCCGCACGATCATGGACCACTGGCTGGGCCTCGGCCTGTCGGGCTTCCGCGTCGACATGGCCGCCTCGCTCGTCAAGGACGACCCGGACAAGGCGGAGACGAGCAGGATCTGGACACAGTTGCGTCACTGGCTGGACCGCAGCCACCCGGACGCGGTGATCCTCTCGGAGTGGGGCGAGCCGGAGGTGTCCGTCCCTGCGGGGTTCCACACGGACTTCTTCCTCCAGTTCGGCGGTCCCACGGACGGTCTCGCGCTGCGCTCGCTGTGGAGCAACGGCTCCGGGACCGTCAACCTCGAATGGGATCCGCTGGACTGCTTCTTCGACCCGGGCGGCAAGGGCTCGCCGCGGCCCTTCGTCGAGGCCTGGCGGCAGGCGTCGACGGCCCTCGGCGACAGCGGCTTCATCTCGCTGCCGACCGCCAACCACGACTTCTCGCGCCTCAACTGCGGGCCGCGCTCGGCCGAACAGCTCCCGGCCGCCTTCGTCTTCCAGCTCACCTGGCCCACGCTGCCCGCGATCTACTACGGCGACGAGATCGGCATGCGGTACGTCCCGGACCTCCCCGACACGGAGGGCAGTGTGCTCGGGCCCGCCTACAACCGCGCCGGTTCCCGTACGCCGATGCAGTGGGACGACAGCCCGAACGCCGGTTTCTCCACGTCCGAGCACCCCTACCTCCCGGTCGACCCGGATCCCGGCCGTCCCACCGTCGCCGCCCAGCGCGCCGACGACACGTCCCTCCTGCACCTCGTACGCCGTCTCATCGCCCTGCGCACCTCCACACCCGAACTCGGCCCGGACGGCTCGGTGGAGGTGGTGCACGAGGGCTACCCCTTCGTGCACGTACGCGGCGGACGGTATCTCGTGGTCGTCAACCCCCGCCAGGAGCAGACGAGTTGCCCGCTCGGGGACCTCCGGCCGGGCCGGGCCCTCGAAGCGTCCGGTGTCGTCACCGACGGCGGCACGCTCACGGCGGAGGCGTTCGGCTACGGAATCTTCGAGCTGACCCCTTAGCACCGCGTCCAGCAGGCCGGCGTCAGCCCGGTCGGCACTCCGCGAGCCGCTTGCGCAGGAAGCGCCGCTCGGCGTCGTTCTCCACCAGCTCCAGCGCCTGTCCGTACGCCTCGGCGGCCTCCTCCAGACGTCCCGTGCGCCGCAGGAGGTCCGCCCGGGTGGCGGGCAGCAGGTGGTAGTCCGCCAGTTCCCCGCTCTCCTCAAGCGCCGCGACGAGGGCCAGCCCGGCCTCGGGGCTCTCGGCCATGCCGACAGCCACCGCGCGGTTGAGGCGCACCACGGCGGACGGCACCCGGCGTTCCAGCTCGGCGTACAGTCCGGCGATGTCCGCCCAGTCCGTGTCCTGTGCCGTGGCCGCGGTGGTGTGACAGGCCGCGACGGCCGCCTGGATCTGGTACGGGCCCGGCCGCCCCCGGCGCAGCGCGGTCTCCAGCAGGGCCGCGCCCTCGTCGATCTCCGCCCGGTCCCAGGACGTACGGTCCTGGTCCTCCAGTGTGACCAGGTCCCCGGCCGCGTCCACGCGGGTGCCGCGCCGGGCGTCGTGCAGGAGCAGGAGCGCGAGCAGACCCAGTACCTCGGGTTCGTCGGGCATGAGGCGGACCAGCACCCGCGCCAGCCGGACGGCCTCCGCGCAGAGGTCCGTACGGATCAGGTCCGCGCCGGACGAGGCCGCGTACCCCTCGTTGAACAGCAGGTACACGACGCCCAGCACCCCCGTCGTACGTTCGGGGAGCAGATGCGCGGGCGGTACCCGGTAGGGGATGCCGGCGTTGCGGATCTTGCGTTTGGCCCGGACGAGGCGTTGCGCCATCGTCGCCTCGGGGACGAGGAAGGCATGGGCGATCTCGGGGGTGGTGAGCCCCGCGAGGGTGCGCAGGGTCAGGGCGACCCTGGCCTCGACGGGCAGCGCGGGATGGCAGCAGGTGAAGATCAGCCGCAGCCGGTCGTCCGTCACCCCGCTGTCGTCGTCGGAGTCCGGGTCCCGCGGGCCGCCGGGTCCCCCGTCCCGTGCCAGCATCGCGACCTCCCGCAGTTTCGCCGCTCCCACCGCTCGGCGGCGTGTGACGTCCTTGGCGCGGTTGCGCGCGGTCGTGGTCAGCCAGGCGCCGGGGCGGCGCGGTACTCCGTCGCGCCGCCACCGGTCGAGGGCCTGGGTGAAGGCGTCCTGGGCGCACTCCTCGGCGAGGTCCCAGTCGCCGGTCACCCGGATCAGGGTGGCGACGACTTGGCCCCATTCCTCGCGGAAGGCGGCGCCGACGGCCTCCTCGACGCCGTCCGCGCCTCCGTCCTTCTCCACCTCTGCGCCGCCGCTCATTCCCAGATCGGCCGTACCTCGACCGATCCACCGCCCAGTGCGGCCGGATGGCGGGAGGCGAGCGCGATGGCCTCGTCGAGGTCGGCGACGTCGATGATGTCGAAGCCCGCGATGTACTCCTTGGACTCCGCGAACGGGCCGTCGCTGAGCAGTACCTCGTCGCCCTGGACGCGGACGGTGGTGGCGGCGTCGGCCGGCCGCAGCCGTGCGCCGCCCTTCACCATGCCACCGGCGCGCACATGGTCGATGTACGAGGTGAAACGGGGGTCGTCGGCGATCTCCTCGGGGCTCAGCTCCTCACCGTCGACGGGTGTGCAGATGAACATCACGTACTTCATGGTTCCTCCCGGTGGTGCGTGGGTGCGATCCCGGTGTGCAGAGGTCCTTGCACCCCACCGACGAACGGGCCCGGGCCGGATCGACACACCCTCCATGATTGCTCCGGCAAGCCGCCCTCACACCCCTACGGCCTCCACACCCTTACGGGGAGCTCCTGGACGCTGTTGCCCACGAAACTGGCGCCGCGGGTGAGCTCCGTCTCGGGTACGGCGAGGTCGAGGCCGGGGAAGCGTGTGAACAGGCGTTCCAGGGCGATGGCGGACTCCATCCGGGCCAGTGGGGCGCCCAGGCAGTAGTGGGCGCCGTGCCCGAGGGACAGATGCCGGGCGGCGCCGGGTCCGGCGGGCCTGGTGACGTCGAAGAGGTCGGCGTCGGGGCCGTGCGCGGCGCGGTCGCGGCCCGCGGCCGAGTAGCCGGCGAGGACGGGTGTGCCCCCGGGTATGAGGGTGCCGTCGACGATCAGGTCTCCGACGGGATAGCGGAAGGGGAAGTAGCTGACCGGCGCGTCCCAGCGGAGGGTCTCCTCGACCGCGTCGGCCCAGCCCGCCTCGCCCCGCACGATGCGTTCCAGCTGGTCACGGTGGCCGCACAGGGCGCGTACGGCGTTGGTGATCAGGTTCAGTGTGGTCTCGTGTCCGGCGATGATCATCAGGACGAGGGTGCCGAGGAGTTCCTCGTGGGTGAGCCGGTCGCCGCCCTCGTCGCGGGCGGCGATCAGCGCGCTGGTGAGGTCGTCACCGGGCCGGTCCGTTCTGGCCTGGACGACCGCGCCGAGGACGGCCATCAGTTCCCGGTTGGCGGCCAGCGCGCGCTCGGGGCCGATGTCGGTGGCGACGACCTGGTTGGAGAGATGGTGGAGCCGGTCGCGGAACTCGGCGTCCACACCGAGCAGTTCACCGATGACGCCCATGGGCAGCGGCATCGCGAAGTGCGCGCGCAGATCGGCGACTCCCCCGCCGTCGTGGGCCGCACGCTCCAGACCGTCGAGCAGTTCTTCGGTCAACTCCGCGACGCGTGGCCGTAGTTGCTCGACGCGCCGGGCGGTGAACGCCCTGCTGACGAGCGACCGCAGCCGCCGGTGGTCGTCGCCGTCCGCGGTCGTCATGCCCCGTACCGTCGCGAAGGTGGCGAGGGGCCAGCCGGGGGCGATGCGGCCTTCCCGGAGCGCGGTGAAGTGGCTCGCGCCCTTGGCGACTTGCGGGTGTGCGAGGAACTCCTTCAGTGCCTCGTGCCCCAGGACCGCCATACCGTCCACCCCGCCGGGCAGGACGACCGGCGCCACGGCTCCGCGGGCGAGAAGACGCGCGTTGTCGGCGTGCGGACAGCCGCCGGCCGGGTCCAGGCGGTGTGGCACTCCGGACGTGCCGGGTGCAGCTGCGGTTCTGTTCGACGGTTCGGCTGCCGTGCTGTCCATCGCGATCTCCTGACTGCGGTCGACGGCAGTCGGAGGCCGTCACAGGAAGGGGGTGCCCGGGTCGACGCCCGAGAGTACGCGGCCGTGGATCTCCAGGTTGGTGGCGGGGTTGACGAAGGAGTGCAGCGTCAGGGCGTTGATGTCCCGGGCGATGCGCTGCAGGGGCACCGACCGCTGCAGGGAGGAGGCACCGGCGGCCGAGGCGAGCAGGTCGACGCCCTCCTTGCAGAGCCTTGTGAGATAGCCGCACTCGGCCCGGATCCTGGACCGCTCCAGCGGGGTGTACGGGTCGCCGTCACGGGCCTTGGTCTCGATCTCGGCGATCAGCCGGGCGGCCACCAGTTCGGCGGCGGAGATCCTCATCTGCGCCTCGGCGAACTGGAGATGGGTGACGGTGGCCTCGTCCTGCCGCTCGTGGAAGGTGTACGTGATGCCGCGCCGGTGGATGCGCTCGCCGAACTCGGTCAGCGCCGCCCGCCCGAGGCCCAGCGCCGCCGACGCCGTCCAGGCGCAGAACAGCAGCAGCACGGGCATGCGGTAGAAGGGGTCCTCCGCGTTGGTCTTCGAGGGGGTCCGCCCGGCCAGCATCGGCCCGACCGGGAGCACCCGGTGTGCGGGGACGGGAATGTTCCGGGCCACGACGGTGTTGCTGCCAGTACCGGCGAGACCTGTGGTGTCCCAGTCGTCCAGGATCTCCAGCTCGGACATCGGCACCGCGAGCCAAAGGATCTCGGGCGGTCCTTCCCGGGGCGGTCCGTCGGCGGGGACGACCGCGGCCGTCAGCAGATGCCAGTGCGCGTGATGGCAGCCGGTCGCGAAGCCCGAGGCGCCGTCCACCCGATAGCCCCCGTCGTACGGCACCGCCGTGGCGCCGGGGACGAGCGTGCCGCCGATCCTGACATCGGGTCCGGCCGGTCCGGTGAAGAAGTCGTCCTGCGCCTCGTCGGGGAAGAGCGCCGCGATGTACGAGACACCCGCCTGACTGAGTGTCACCCATGCGGTGGAGGCGCATTCGAGGGCGATCTCGGCGAACGCGTCGACCTGGATGTGCAGCGGGGTCTGGTGACCGCCGTATCGCGCGGGGACGTTCATCCGGTGCACACCGGTGCCGCTCAGCGCGGCGACGACCTCGTCCGGCACCCGCCGGTCGTGCTCGGCCCGCAGCGCGTTCTGCCTGATCAGCGGCCGTAACTCCCGTATGCGTGCGACGATCCCGGCATCGACCATGCCGACCACCGTGGCGTGCGGCACCACCTGTGTCAACGCCCCGGGATCCGGCCACTTCCCACGCCACCGGACGCGAGGGTGCTACAGTGCCATCAGCACCTGTGTACGCCTCCTTCAGGCGCCGGTGCAGATTTTCTCCTCTCCCGCTGGTCCGCCCGTCGATTCCCGACCGGCGCACAGCATCTTCTTCGCAGCACCTCTCTTCGTACGGCCTTCGTCCGTCGTACGCGTTTCGAGAAGTGCCGCGTTCCGCCGGCAGGGCGTGAAGTCACCGCCCCTGCTCCGGCCTCTCCCCCAACCGTGCGACCCAGCCGAGAACTTCAACCATCCGTCCGCGAAAGGACACCCACCATGACCACCACACTCGAACGCCCGCCCACTCCCGTCACGGACCTGGAGCAGGCCACCGGCGTACTCGACCTCACCTCGAACGGGCAGGGCCACCTGCGCGCCGAGAACCTGCTCCCCGGAGCGGCCGACCTTCAGGTCCCCACCTCGCTGATCCGCCGGTACGGCCTGCGCAAGGGCGACCACGTCGAAGGACTGCGCGGCCGGCAGCGCGCCCTCACCGAGGTCCGGCGGATCAACGGCCGTCCCGCCGACGAGGCACGGAGCCGTCCGCACTTCCGTGACCTGACCCCGCTGCACCCGCGCGAGCGGCTGCGCCTCGAACACCCCGCGGGCGGTGCGACCACCCGCCTCGTCGACCTGGTCGCGCCGATCGGCAAGGGCCAGCGCGGCCTGATCGTCGCCCCGCCCAAGACCGGCAAGACCGTACTGCTCCAGCAGTTGGCCGCCGCCGTGGCCGGCAACCACCCCGAGACCCGTCTGATGGTGGTGCTCCTCGACGAGCGTCCCGAGGAGGTGACCGACATGCGTCGCTCCGTGCGCGGCGAGGTGTTCGCCTCCACCTTCGACCAGAGCCCCAAGCAGCACATCGCGCTGGCCGAGCTGGCCGTCGAGCGGGCCAAGCGGCTCGTCGAGGCGGGCCAGGACGTCGTGATCCTGCTCGACTCGCTCACCCGGCTGTGCCGGGCCCACAACAACGCGGCCGCCTCGGGTGGCCGCACCCTCAGCGGCGGTGTCGACGCGGGCTCGCTCCAGGGGCCCAAGCGGCTCTTCGGCGCGGCCCGGCTCGCCGAGGAGGGCGGCTCGCTCACCATCATCGCCACGGCCCTCGTGGACACCGGCTCCCGCGCCGACGACTACTACTTCGAGGAGCTCAAGAGCACCGGCAACATGGAGCTCCGGCTGGACCGCACCCTCGCGTCCCGCCGCGTCTTCCCCGCCGTAGACATCACCCCGTCCGGCACCCGCCGCGAGGAACTCCTCGTCCCCGCCTCGGAGTTGACCGCCGTACGAGGACTGCGGCGCGCCCTGCACTCCCGCGGTGACGGGCAGGCAGGTCTGGAGACCCTGCTGGAGCGGCTGCGGCGGACCCCGGACAACGCGACCTTCCTCCGGCAGGTCCAGCAGACCGTGCCGGGCAGCCAGTAAGCGGCCTCGGACACCTGCCGCGCATCGGCGTCCGCTGCGGCATCCGGGTGTTCGGCAGCTCCGTTCGGCCGAGGCGGTTCGCCTTGCGACCTGCGCGTTCCTACGTTTGCGGTATGACCATCGGACTCCCTGCCCGCACGGCCGTCTCCTGCTCCGCCCTCTGCGTCGTCGGGGCACTCGCCCTCGCGCCGGGACCGGTCGCGGCCCTCGGCGGGGCGCACACGGCCGTCGCCCCTCGCGTCGGAGCGGGCAGCGCACACACCGGGCCCACTCCGAGCACCGCCCATCCCCCGCCCGCGCCTCCCGCGAAGTCCTCGCCGCCCTCACCATCCCCGGCCTTGGACCGTCCCGGGACACAGGTCAGGCTCCGGGCCGGAGCGCCCGGCGTGCCGCAGGAGATGTCCGCCCGGTCCTGGCTGGTGGCCGACGCCGACACCGGCGACGTGCTCGCGGCACACAACGCCCACCTCGCGCTGCCGCCCGCCAGCACGCTCAAGACCCTGTTCGCGGTGACCGTGCTCCCGGTGCTGCCCTCGGCGGTCCGGCACACCGTCACCGAGGCCGACCTGTCCGGCATCGGCCCCGGCAGCAGCCTGGTCGGGGTCCGCGCGGGGCACACCTACCGGGCGTCCGACCTGTGGCGGGGCGTCTTCCTCAACTCCGGCAACGACGCCGTCCACGTCCTCGCCGCGATGAACGGCGGCTGGCGCGCCACGGCCGCCCAGATGCAGGCCAAGGCCCGTTCCCTGGGCGCCCGTGACACCCACGTCGTCTCCCCCGACGGCTACGACATGCCCGGGCAGGTGTCGTCCGCGTACGACCTGGCCGTCTTCGGGCGCGCGGGGCTCCGCAACACGGACTTCGTCCGCTACTGCGCCACCGTCCGCGCGAAGTTCCCCGGCGACGGCTGGGCGTACGAGATCGAGAACACCAACCGGCTGCTCTCCGGTGCCGACGGCGTCGCGCCCTATCCGGGGCTCATCGGCATCAAGAACGGGTCCACGTCCCAGGCGGGCAGCACGCTCGTGGCCGCCGCGCGCCGGGGCGGGCACACCCTCGTCGTCACCGTGATGAACCCTCAGGAGGGCGGCAGGTTCGCCGTGTACGAGGAGGCGCGCTCCTTGCTCGACTGGGGTTTCGGGGCCACCGGCCGGGTCGATCCGGTCGGCTCGCTGCTGCCTCGTCCTGCTTCGCGGGCCACCGCGGGTCCGGCCGCCGGGGCACGGCCCGGCCCCGGTCCGGGCG